>JAYUFL010000159.1:0-10850 GCA_043738745.1 Bacteroidota bacterium | reverse complement strand
ATTTTGGTTTTTCCAGTCCAGAAAAAATCTGGTAATTTGTTTGTGTTTTGTAAATGATTTTTTTTGGCATAATCGGGCATTTCTTTCCAATAAATACCTCGAATATATTCTCTCCATCCTAAAATTTGACGCACAAAACCCTCGACTTGCGAAATAGAAATTTCATCTTCGTTAGCATGATAATGATTCACAACAGCATCGACAACTTCTTTGGGAGAAAGCATTTTCGAATTCATTGCAAATGACAATCTTGAGTGGAACAAGAATTTTTCATCGGTGTGCATGGCGTCTTCATAATCGCCAAAATGCACCAATAAATTATTACAGAAATAATCTAAAACTTCTAAACATTCTATGCGAGAAGTTGGCCAGACAAATTTATTAGCATCTATATTTCCAAATGTTTTTATACCTGCTTTTTCAATTTCTAATAAAATATCGGTTATGTTTCTATCAAAGTTTTTTTCTTTTGGAATGGGTACTTGACCAGTATATTTTTTGCGGTTGTCGTGATCGAAGTTCCATTGGTTGCCTTCGGGTGTTGACCCAACCATCATAACTTCGTGTTTTTTGCGCATCATTCGATAGAAATTTTCCATCAAAAGAAGTTTTTTTCCTTCGAAAAATGTTGCTAATTCGTATCGAGTGGTGTAAAAATGTTCAGAATCTACTGCTTCATTTGGAATTTTTAAACTGTTACAAATATTTTTCAATTGTTCGTTCAATCGATATTCATCTGGCAGTTGGTATTCGAATTTTTCTATTTGATGTTTCGAAATATTCTGGATAATGAGTTTTTCTAAATCTTGTGGATTTTCTATATTATGAATATAATAATAATCAACTTGATGATTTTTTGATTTTAAATCGTTGGCAAAATTGCGCATCGACAAGAAAAAAGCCACAACTTTCTGGATATGATGTTTGACATAATCGGTTTCTTGACGCATTTCTGCCATTAAATAAATTATATTTTCATCATTTTTATCGAACCAAGAATGTTGCGAATTAAGTTGATCACCAAGAATTAATCGTAATGTTTTCATAATTATTTTGCCACGAATTTCACGAATTGGCACTAATTAAATTAAATCAGAAATTATTTCACTAATTTTTCAAATGATTTTGTTTCAACATCTATTCGAGCATATTCAAATCTGTCGATTAGTTTTGGCAAACAATATCCGTCAAGTCCATTGATTGCTACAACATTTGCTTTATCGAGTTGCAACCAGCCATCTTTATGTTCAATATTTTCGTTATAAAAAACATTTTCTATTGTTGCTATAACGTGAATGGTGTCATTTTCGGAAATATAATATTCGTTTAAGTACTTGCAAAGCAATTGAACTGGAGCATTTTTTACAAATGGAAAATTTATATCCGTTTTGTATTCTGGTTCGAGATTTGTTTTGTCAAATTCAGATATTTCTGCACCATAATTTGCCGATGTGTGGTGTGCATCTGCAATAATTTCTGATGTAATATGGTTGACTGTAAAAAATCCAGTTTCCTTAATGTTAATATAGGTTTGTCGAATTGCTTTGTTGGGTCGAACAATGAAACCTAACATTGCTGGATTGCTTCCCAGATGGGTTACGCTACTAAAAATGGCAACATTTTCTACTCCGTTTATTGATTTTGTAGCGATTAAATTGGCTGATTTGTAACCTGTACATGAATTGATGAGGTTTAATCGCTTTACTTTTTCCATTTTGGAAATATCATCTTTTGAAATGTTTTTCATTTTAAGTCTAATTTGAAACAAATATAGTTTTTGTTTAACATATTTCAAAATTACTTAAACAATAATTTTTTAGAATTTGGGTTTGCGTGAGGGACAGAAGCGAAAATCTTTTTTAGCGATTTTTCTTCGTTAAAAAAAATTGGGAGCGAATTGCCCGACCCCGAATTTTTTTTCGGGGTCACGCCAAAAAAAACCCTTCATTGCTGAAAGGATTTTGATTTGTTGGTATTCTAAAAATTATATTATTAGCATTGCGTCTCCGTAAGAATAAAATTTGTATTTTTCTTTGATTGCTTCGGCGTAGGCTTCTTTCATTAAATCGTGACCGCAAAATGCAGATATCATCATCATTAATGTTGATTTTGGGGTGTGAAAGTTTGTAATCATACAAGTTGCTAAACTAAAATCGTGTGGTGGAAAAATAAATTTATTTGTCCAACCGTCGAATGTGTTTAGAGTTCTTTGCGAAGAAACGGCACTTTCGATAGCACGCATAGAAGTTGTACCTACAGCGCAAATTTTGCTTTTTCTGGCTTTGGCAGCATTTACTATATCGCAGGCTTCTTGAGTGATTTTCAATTCTTCAGAATCCATTTTGTGTTTCGATAAATCTTCGACTTCGACTGGGTTGAATGTCCCAAGTCCAACGTGCAAAGTTACTTCTGCAAATTGTACACCTTTGATTTCTAGACGTTTCATTAAATGTTTAGAAAAGTGCAAACCTGCTGTTGGTGCAGCAACGGCGCCTTCTTCTTTGGCATAAATAGTTTGATAACGTTCTTTGTCGTCTTCGTTTACTTCACGATTGATGTATTTCGGAATTGGTGTTTCTCCCAATTCGGTCAATTTATTTCTGAATTCTTCATACGAACCGTCGTATAAAAAACGTAACGTTCGTCCACGAGAAGTTGTGTTGTCTATGACTTCTGCAACTAGGGAATCGTCATCTCCAAAATAGAGTTTGTTTCCTATTCTGATTTTTCTTGCAGGATCGACCAAAACGTCCCAAAGTCTTTGTTCTGCATTGAGTTCTCGAAGCAAAAAAACTTCGATTCTTGCACCTGTTTTTTCTTTGTTTCCGTATAAACGGGCTGGAAAAACTTTTGTATTATTTAAAACCAAAACGTCTCCATCGTCGAAATAATCGATAATGTCTTTGAACATTTTGTGTTCGATTGTGTTTTTGGCTCTATCGACAACCATTAAACGAGATTCGTCACGGTTTTCGGCTGGATATTCGGCAAGAAGTTCTTTTGGTAAATCGAATTGGAATTGTGATAATTTCATTAAAGAAAGTTATGAGTTATAAATTATAAGTTATGAATTTTGTGTAACATAACTTAATTTGTGCAAATATACGATTGTGAACTAGGCGTTGTCAAGTGTTTTGGCTTTTATTTATTTTAAAGTTGCAAGTTTTAAAGTTGCAAAGCTACAAAGCCTTTAAAACATTGAAAATTATAGTTCATTGAAATCAAAACCAATGCTTTGCAAATCTTTCCAAAATGTGGGATAGGATTTAGAAACTACTTCGGCATCATTAATTACAAGAGGCAATTTTAACGCAAGTGGAGCAAAAGCCATAGCCATTCTGTGATCTTGATAGGTCTGAATTGTAATATCAAGATTTATTTTGGATGAAATTTCTAAAGTTAAACTATCATCTGAAACCGAAATCGATGCACCAAGTTTAGTCAATTCGGTTTCTAATGCCAAAAGTCTATCGGTTTCTTTGATTTTTAATGTATGCAAACCTGTTAAATGACAACCAATTCCTAGTCCGAAACAAGTAACGACAATGGTTTGGGCAATATCTGGTGATGATTGCAGATTATAGATTATAGATTTTTGATTATAGATTTTTGATTTTCGTAAAATGATAGTATTTTCATTAAAAATAGTTGATACTCCAAAATCTTTGTAAATTTCTGATAATAATGCATCGCCTTGCAAACTGTTTTGCTTATAACTTGATAGTTTTATTTCGGTTCCAATATCAGATAATGCAACAATTGAATAAAAATAAGATGCTGACGACCAATCGCTTTCGATTATAGATTGCTGATTAACAATTTCTGATTTTTGATTTACCTTTATAATATTATTTTCAAAACTTGTTTCAACACCAATTTCGTTCAATAATGCCAATGTCATTTTTATATATGGAACAGATGTTATTTCGCCAATTAAGGTCAATTCTAGTCCATTTTCGAGTTTTGGTGCGATTAGTAATAATGCCGAAATGTACTGACTGCTTACATCTGCAGGAAGCGAAACCTTGTTTTTTGTGAATTTTTTGCCCCGAATTCTTAACGGCGGAAACCCATAATTGTTTACATATTCTATATCTGCTCCAAGTTGCTTTAGCGCATCTACCAAAACCGAAATGGGTCTTTCTTGCATGCGAGTCGAACCAGTTAGCAGAACTTCAGAACCTTCTTTTTGAGCAAAATAGGCCGTTAGAAATCGCATGGCCGTTCCTGCGTGGTGAATGTCGATTAATTGATAATTGATAATTGATAATTGATAATTTTCAAGCGCTTTTATCATCACTTCAGAATCGTCGGAATTTGATGCGTTTTCTATCGAAATATTTGGGTACAATGCTTGCAAAAGCAACAATCGGTTGGTTTCGGATTTGGAACCAGAAATTTTGATCGCAGATTTTAGGTTACAAGTTGATTTACTTAATTTTAGATTCATATTTTTTTTACACAGAGATTCAAAGAGAAGACATAAAGATTCACGAAGTTATCACTTATTTTAATTTTCCGTTATCCTTATGTCGGTTTTTATCACGAATAGATTTAAAATCCATCTTTTTGTCGAAGGCTTCTTGCAAATCGATTCCTGTTTGATTGGCGAGACACAAAACAACAAAAACAACATCGGCAAGTTCTTCACCAAGATCTTTGTTTTTGTCGGATTCTTTTTCGGATTGTTCGCCATAACGTCGGGCAATTATTCGGGCAACTTCTCCTACTTCTTCGGTGAGTTGCGCCATGTTAGTTAATTCGTTGAAGTAGCGAACTCCGTGGGTTTTTATCCAATTGTCGACTTCGAGTTGGGAATTTTTTAGGTTCATGTCATTGCGAGGGACGAAGCAATCTGTTATTAATTAGACATTGCTATGAAGAGATTGCTTCATCGTTTCTCCTCGCAATGACACACAAAAATCGATATTACCAACAATTTTAGAGGTATCAAAATTAGAAAAGAAATCTTGTCCTACTTTGTTTTTTAATTCTTCTTCGCAAATGTTTGGGTATCTCATTTTAACTATGAATTATAAGTTGTGAATTTATAATTCACAACTTATAATTATTCCCTATTTTTCGAATCAATAACAATCGTAACAGGTCCATCATTTACTAATGCAACTTTCATATCGGCACCAAAAACGCCAGTTTGTATTGGTTTCCCAAATTCAAATCGCAATTTTTGAACAAAATTTTCATAAATTGGAATTGCAATTTCGGGTTTAGAAGCCTTTATATAACTTGGACGATTCCCTTTTTTGGTCGATGCGTGAAGTGTAAATTGCGAAACAACAATTATTTCACCATCGATATCTTTTACCGAAAGGTTCATAACATCGTTATCATCTCCAAAAATTCTAAGATTCACAATTTTAGAAGCCAACCAGTCCGTATCTTCTTGATTGTCTTGATCTTCTATTCCGACTAAAACCAATAAACCTTGTTGGATTTCGGCAACAATTTTATTATCGATTTCGACTGATGCTGATGAAACTCTTTGGATTACTGTTTTCATTTTTTTATAATTGTCATTGCGAGGTACGAAGCAATCTGTTTTCTTTTCAAATATTTAGAGATTGCTTCGAACCTCGCAATGACTTTTAGTAACTATTCTGATTTCCTAGTTTCATCGCTGGCTTTTCGATCTTCATCAAACGAATCTATACGATAATTTTCGTCGTCGCCTTCAAGGATTTTTAGATACGAATTGTACCGTGTCCAAGAAATTTCTTCGTTTTCTAATGCTTTTTTAATAGCACAATGTGGTTCTTCTTTGTGCAAACAGTTGTTAAATTTACATTGGTCTTTGAGTTTAAAAAATTCTGGGAAATAGCCCGAAATTTCTTCTTTTTCGAGATCTACAATTCCAAAACCTTTTATTCCTGGCGTATCAATTATACTTGCTCCAAAACTCAAATCGAACATTTCGGCAAATGTTGTTGTGTGTTGACCTTGCTTGCTTTGTTCGGAAATATTTTTGGTTTTTAGGTGTAAATTGGGTTCCATTGCATTGACCAAAGTCGATTTTCCAACACCAGAATGTCCAGAAAACATGGTCGTTTTGCCAATCATTAAGGTTTTTAATTCTTCGATTCCTTTATTTGCAATAGCGGAAACTCGCAAACATTTGTAACCAATTTGTTCATAAACGTGTTGCATATACAATTGTTCGTCTAAAATTGTATCATTGAAAGTATCAATTTTGTTGAAAACTAATATAGTTTCTATTCCGTAGGCTTCGGCTGTTATTAAGAATCTATCAATAAAATTGAAAGTTGTTGGTGGATTATTGATAGTTACCAACAAAAAAACGTAATCTAAATTCGATGCAATTATGTGCATTTGATGCGACAAATTTACCGATTTTCGAACAATGTAATTCTTTCGTTCGTGAATGTTGTGAATCGAACCCGTTACTTTATCCGAAGTTTCGTCTAAATCATAATCTACAACATCGCCCACCGAAATTGGATTGGTACTTTTGATGCCTTTCAATCGGAATTTTCCTTTGATACGGCATTCCATAAAATCGCCATTTTCGGATTTTACAGTGTACCAACTTCCGGTAGATTTATATACGGTTCCTGTCATTTTTAATGATGAATTATAAATTATGAATTATGAATGACAAAACTACTACTTTCTGATTCATAATTCACAATTCATAATTGACAATTAGTTATTAATAATTCTTTCTTGATGACTTATACTTTCTTGGTGCACGGCTTTGAATAATTTGAGGATAAACTCTTCGCTCAAATTTTTTTCTTCGCCATCGAGAATCATTTTACCAAGAATTTCGTTCCAACGTTTGTTTTGCAAAACTGCCACATTATTGGCTTTTTTCAAGGCTCCAATTTGTTCCGAAACTTTCATTCGGTTTCCTAAAATTTCTAATAATTTAGCATCGGCAATATCAATATTGGCACGAAGTTTTATCATTTCTGTATTATAACCATCCGATTCTACAGTAGTTTTTTTGACTTTAAGGTCTTCAAAAATTTGTTTCAAAACCGTTGGTGTAACTTGTTGTGCGGCATCTGACCAAGCATTGTCTGGATCGCAATGGGTTTCGATTATTAAACCGTCATAATTCAAATCGAGTGCTTGCTGTGACACTTCTTGAATCATATCTCTACGACCAGTTATGTGCGATGGATCGCAAATTAAAGGCAAATCAGGGAATTTACTTTGCAATTCAATTGCAATTTGCCATTCTGGAATATTTCGGTATTTGGTTTTTTCGTAAGTCGAAAATCCTCTGTGAATTACACCCAATTTCTTGATTCCAGCATTATACAAACGTTCTACGCCACCAATCCATAAAGCCAAATCTGGATTTACTGGGTTTTTTACCAACACAATTTTATCGGTGTTTTGTAAAGCATCGGCAATTTCTTGCACTGCAAATGGGTTTACGGTTGTTCGTGCGCCAATCCATAAAACATCAATATCGTGTTCTAGAGCCAATTTTACGTGAGCCGCATTGGCAACTTCGGTTGCCATTAAAAGCCCAGTTTCGGCTTTGGCTTTTTGCAACCATTTAAGACCGATGGCACCAACTCCCTCAAATCCGCCAGGACGTGTTCGTGGTTTCCAGATTCCTGCTCTAAAAATTGATACATCAGAATTTTTCAATTCGTGAGCGATTTTCAAAACTTGATCTTCGGTTTCGGCACTACAAGGACCAGCAATTACAAGTGGATGCGATAATTTGAAATCATCTAACCACGTTCTCATTTCTTTTTTATTTTCCATTTTTTTTAATTTTTAGAAAAAAGAGAATAGATTATAGAAAATAGATTTTAAATCTTCATAATATAAACTCTAATCCATACTCTTTATTCTATTTTCTTTATTCTATTTTAGTATTTCCTTAATTCTATTCGTATTCTGCATTTCGTTGTATAATTCGTCGTAATTATCGTTTTCCAAGAGGGTTTTAAATTTGGTTAAATTCAATATGTATTCGTCTAAACTCTTGACAACTTGTTTTTTGTTTTGTTTAAAAATGGGTGTCCACATTGCGGGCGAACTTTTGGCCAATCGCACCGTGCTTTCGAAACCTGAACCCGCCATATCAAAAATATCTCGCTCGTCTTTTTCTTTTTCTATAACCGTTTTACCTAACATAAATGCACTAATATGCGATAAATGCGAAACATAGGCAATGTGTTTGTCGTGCGATTTTGGATCCATATACCTGATTCTCATTCCGAGTTTTTTGAACAATTCCATCGCTTTTTCTTGCAATTTGAATGTTGTTTTTTCGACTTCGCAAATAATATTGGTTTTATTGTCAAACAATCCTAAAACGGCTGCACTTGGTCCAGAAAATTCGGTTCCGGCAATGGGGTGGCATGCCATAAAATTTCTCCTTTTCGGATGATTTGAAATTGCTTCACAAATCGGTAATTTGGTTGAACCAACATCCAAAACCAAAGTTTCATCGCCAATTTTATCTAAAATCTCAGGCAAAATTACAACCGAAACATCAACTGGAGTTGATAGTATTACAAAATCTGCAAATTTTAAATCTTCGAAGGTTGATTTCACTTCAATAATTCCCAATTCTATTGCTTCCGCCAAATGATTTTCGTTAGCATCAATTCCAGAAATTACCGCTTTTGGATACTGTTTTTTTATATCCAAAGCGAGCGAACCACCAATTAATCCTATTCCTATTATTGTAATCCTCACCCCAGCCCTCTCCAAAGGAGAGGAAGCCGAAACTGGATTTGCTGGGTTTTCGTTATTCATAAATCTATTTTTATATTAGTTGCTAAAAGCCCTCCCTTTGGGAGGGTTGGGTGGGATTCTCTCAATTGCTTCCTTAACTTTTTCTTCATCTACACAAAGTGAAAACCTGATGTAACCTTCGCCATTGCTGCCAAAAATAGTTCCTGGCGTAATGAAAATGTCTTTTTGATATAAAATTTCATCGATAAATTGTTCTGATGATGTTATTCCTGATGGTAATTTTGCCCAAACGAATAATCCAACTGAGTTTTCATCAAACGTACAATTGAGTTTTTTTGCGAGTTCGAAAGTTAGTTTTCTGCGTCGGTCGTAAATTTTATTTTGATTTTTGAACCAAGATTTATCGAGTTTTAATGCTTCGATTGCACCTTTTTGAATTCCGTAGAACATTCCAGAATCCATATTGCTTTTTACTTTTAGAATTACATCAATAAACTCTTTTTTCCCAGAAACCATTCCGACTCTCCAACCCGCCATATTGTAAGTTTTTGAAAGAGAATTAAGTTCTAAAGCAACATCTTTTGCGCCTTCTACTTGCAAAATCGAAATCGGATTATTATTCAAAACAAAACTATACGGATTGTCATTTACCAATAAAATGGAATGTTTTTTAGCAAATTTTACTAATTTTTCGAATAATTCTAAACTTCCTGCTGCGCCTGTCGGCATATGAGGATAGGAAACCCACATGAGTTTTACCTTGGATAAATCTTGCTTTTCTAAGACTTCAAAATCGGGTTCCCAGTTGTTTTTTTCGATTAAATCGTAATAAACTGACTTTGCTCCAACCAAATTAGATACCGATGAATAGGTCGGATAACCAGGATTTGGGATTAAAACTTCGTCGCCTTCGTTTAAAAAAGCCAACGAAATATGCATAATTCCTTCTTTGGAACCCATTAATGGTAAAATTTCAGAATTGAAATCTAAATCGACATTATAATTATTTTTATAAAACGAAGCAATGCCTTGACGCAATTCTGGCAAACCTTGATACGATTGGTATTGATGTGCATTTTCATCAGTAACCGCTTGTTGAATGGCTGCAATTACTTTCGTAGATGGCTGCAAATCAGGACTTCCGATTCCCATATTGATAATCGGTTTTCCTTCCGACATCAATTGGCGAACTTCACGCAATTTGTGCGAAAAATAATATTCTTCGACGTTTTCTAATCTATTTGCCGTTTTTATCATCGTTTCGATTTTATTTTTTTGAAATTTGAAATTGAAATTGATTTTTGAAATTGCAATTGCTATTGAATTTTCTTTTCATATTCTCCCAAAACCTTGAAATATTCTGCCATAATTTCAATAATTGATTTTGCTTTTTGAAAATCATTGTAATCATCGAAAGTTATATCTACAAAAAACGAATATTTCCATGGCGTTTCGATTTTTGGTAACGACTGAATTTTGGTTAAATTGAGTTTGCAATCGCTCATTACGTTAAGAATTGCTGCCAAACTTCCGCGTTTGTGATCCAATTCGAATTTTAATGAGGCTTTATTAATATTTGATTTATCGATTTCGATTTTGTTTTTAGAAACAATCACAAATCGTGTCATATTATTGTTTACGGTTTGGATTTCTGGTGCCAGAATCTCTAAATCGTATAATTTCGAAGCATTCTTGCTGGCAATTGCCGCGATTCCTTTTATTTGTTTTTGATGAATTCGTCTGGCCGTTTCGGCGGTATCTTTATCTTCGACTAATTTAATATTTGGATATTTTTTCAAGAATTCCATACATTGCAACAACGCCATTGGGTGTGAATGCACTTCGAGAATAGCATCGATTTTTTGACCTTTTAACGCCATTAAATTCTGATGAATATCGAGATAATATTCGCCAATTATTTCTAAATTATTTTTATCAATTAATGCATAATTCGGTATAATTGCCCCAGCAATCGAGTTTTCGATCGCCATAACGGCTTGGCTGGATTTATTTTCCAATAAACTATCCACCAATTCTTCGAACGATAAACATTCATCAACTTCGATATTTGCATAGAAATATTCCTGTGCCACTTGATGGTGAAACGAGCCTTTGATGCCTTGAATAGCAATTTTTTTATTCAT
>JAYUFL010000158.1:0-28336 GCA_043738745.1 Bacteroidota bacterium | reverse complement strand
GTTGCTTCTTCAAAAATGTTGATTTTCAAATTATCTCCCATTTCAGAAATGGCATCTACTGCAATACTTGGAAATTTTTTACCTACTAATGACATGTTTTTATGTGTTTAAATTTTGTGCAAAAGTAGTTATAAAAAGCCTGTTTTTGCATCATGAAATTATCTTATTTCCTTATCGGATTATAAGGTAAGTTTATTACCGTTTAATGAAAATGGTTTGATTTTTTAAATTAGAAAAGACGATTTGTTGTCAAATCGCCTTTTTAGTAAATAGTTTTATAAATATTTATTAAACCAAATCAAATCGATCCAGATTCATCACTTTATTCCAAACAGCCACAAAATCATTCACAAATTGTTGGTGCGAATCCGAGCAACCATAGACTTCGGCAATGGCTCTTAATTCTGAGTTTGAACCAAAAATTAAATCAACTCTAGTTCCTGTCCATTTTAGTTCGCCTGTTGCTCGATTTCGACCTTCGAATACGTCTTGCGAGTCCGATGATGCTTTCCAAGTTGTTCCTAAATCAAGAAGATTTACAAAGAAATCATTAGTAAGCGCTTCAGGATTTTTTGTAAAAACGCCATTTTTAGAATTTGCAAAATTGGTGTTTAAAACGCGCATTCCACCAACCAAAACGGTCATTTCTGGAACCGATAAAGTTAATAATTGAGCCTTGTCGATCAACATTTCCTCTGCCGAAACAGTATATTTTGTTTTCATGTAATTTATAAATCCGTCGGCAGTTGGTTCTAAAACTGCAAAAGAATCTACATCGGTTTGTGCTTGAGAGGCATCATTTCGACCTGGAGTAAAAGGAACGATTGGGCTTTGACCTGCCTTTTTTGCGGCTTTTTCGATTCCAGTGTTTCCAGCCAAAACGATCAAATCCGCCATCGAAACCTGTTTTCCATCTGATTGAGAATTATTGAACGAAGATTGAATTCCTTCAAGAATACCAAGAACTTTTGCTAATTGTGTTGGGTTATTTGCTGACCAATTTTTTTGTGGTTCTAGTCTTATTCGTGCTCCATTTGCTCCGCCACGTTTGTCAGAACCTCGGAACGTCGATGCAGATGACCAAGCCGTTGAAACCAATTCGGATATTGATAAACCGGATTCGGCAATTTTATTTTTTAGGCTATTAATGTCATTTTCGTCAATTAATTTATAATTAACTGCAGGAATTGGGTCTTGCCAAATGAGTTCTTCTTTGGGGACTTCAGAACCAAGATAACGTTCAATTGGCCCCATATCACGATGTGTTAATTTGAACCAAGCACGACCAAAAGCATCTGCGAATTCGGTAGGATTTTCAAAAAAACGTCTCGAAATTACTTCGTAAGCGGGATCAAATCGCATGGCCAAATCGGCGGTGGTCATAACAGGAGCATGAGTTATATTAGGATTATGTGCATCTGGAACAGTTCCTGCGCCACCATTATTTTTGGGTTTCCATTGATGGGCGCCTGCTGGACTTTTTGTTAATTCCCATTCAAATCCAAAAAGATTTTCGAAATAATTATTGCTCCATTTTGTTGGGGTTGTTGTCCAAGCGCCTTCTAGTCCACTAGTAATTGTGTGTTCGCCTTTTCCGGATTCGAATGTGTTTTTCCAGCCCAAACTTTGTTCTTCGATACTTGAGCCCTCTGGTTCCGCACCAACATATTGATCTGGATCTGCCGCACCATGCATTTTACCAAAAGTGTGACCACCAGCAACAAGTGCTACAGTTTCCTCGTCATTCATTGCCATTCTGCCAAAAGTTTCTCGAATATCGTGAGCAGAACCCATGATATCAGGATTTCCGTTTGGCCCTTGTGGGTTTACATAAATTAATCCCATTTGAACTGCTGCTAGAGGATTTTCCAACTCTCGTTCGCCTTTGTATCTATTGTCCTCTAACCACTTTCCTTCGGATCCCCAATAAATATCTTCTTGTGGTTCCCAAACATCTTCACGTCCTCCACCAAAACCAAAAGTTTTAAAACCCATAGATTCGAGCGCGCAGTTTCCTGCAAGAACCATCAAATCTGCCCAAGAAATTTTCTTACCATATTTTTGTTTTATGGGCCAAAGCAACAAACGCGCTTTATCGAGATTTCCGTTATCTGGCCAACTGTTTAATGGTGCAAAACGTTGTTGTCCTGCTCCGGCACCACCACGACCATCGGCAATTCTATAAGTTCCTGCTGCGTGCCAAGCCATTCTTATAAAAAACGGACCATAATGCCCGTAATCTGCTGGCCACCAATCTTGAGAGGTTGTCATTAAATCGAAAATATCTTTTTTGAGTGCTACTAAATCGACACTTTTGAAAGCTTCGGCATAATTAAAATTACTATTCATTGGGTTTGACAAGGAAGAATGTTGGCGTAAAATATTCAATTTTAATTGATTTGGCCACCAAACATGATTCCTGGTGCCGCCACCTGCGCTTTGATTTATAGTATTACTCGAAAAAGGACATTTTGCTTCTCCATTTGAACTTTTCATATTTTCCATGGTTTGATTATTTTTGGTTAATTTTAATAAACAAATTTAAAAAAAAAGGTAAAGTTTTGAATCGTTTTTAATTATATAAATTTATAAATCAATAGTTTTTAGTTATTTTATTTTGTGTTTTGTAAAGTTTAGGAATATATTAATATTATGTTATATTTGTTTTATATAAAATTTTACAATAAATATTAAAGATATATGAATTTCAATACATTATTCAGGAAAAAATCAACGAAATTAATAGTTCAAGAAGGAGGCGATCACGAAAGTTCTGGTTTAAATAAAGTATTGACTGTAAAGGATTTAACCTTTTTTGGAATTGCAGCAATTATTGGAGGAGGAACATTTAGCGCCATAGGTAATGCCTGTTTTTCTGGTGGACCAGCAGTTGTTTTACTTTATATAATGTGTGCTGTAGCATGCGGTTTTACAGCCATGTGTTACGCCGAATTTGCTTCTAGAGTTCCAGTTTCGGGTTCCGCTTACACGTATGCTTATGTATCATTTGGAGAAATTTTTGCTTGGGTAATTGGTTGGGCATTAATTATGGAATACTCAATCGGAAACATTTATATTGCTTTTTCTTGGAGTGGTTATTTTACTAATTTACTCGAAATTTTTCATATTCATTTGCCCGAATGGCTTACTATAAATTACAAATCGGCACAGGATGCTTTTGTAGCAAGTAAGGGCGACGAGGGATTAATGGCTTGGAAGAATGCACCTGTAATTGGTGGATTAAAAATTATTTTCGATTTGCCTGCTGTTGTTATTAATTTGCTCATAACTTATTTGGTTTATAGAGGTACAAAAGAGTCTAAAAACTTTAGTAATGTAATGGTTTACATAAAGTTAGCTATTATTGCATTGGTAATTGTAGTCGGATCTCGTTATGTAGATATTGCTAATTGGACGCCATTTATGCCAAACGGTTTTAGTGGTGTGATGGGAGGCGTTTCAGCAGTATTTTTTGCCTATATTGGATTTGATGCAGTTTCGACATTAGCCGAAGAAAGTAAAAATCCGCAGCGCGATTTACCAAAAGGAATGATTTATTCGTTGGTTATTTGTACCATTGTTTTCATTGTTTTAGCGCTTGTAATCACAGGAATGGTTTCCTATCAATTGCTGGGAGTTAGCGATCCATTAGCCGAAATTTTTGCACTAAAAGGTGTAAAATGGATGTTGTTTATAGTATCAATCGCAGCAGTTGTAGCAATGACAAGTGTTTTGTTGGTTTTTCAGATGGGACAACCAAGAATTTGGATGACTATGAGCCGCGATGGATTAATGCCAAAGAAATTTTCAGAAATTCATCCAAAACACAAAACACCAGGATTTGCAACAATTGTAACAGGTTTAGTGGTTGGAATTCCGATATTTTTTACAGATGAAAATTTTGTTTTAGATTTTACAAGCATAGGAACTTTATTTGCATTTGTACTTGTTTGCGGAGGCGTTCTAATGCTTTCTCCACAAAGTGAATCCGAACTCGAAGAACGCGCTACCAAAGGAAAATTTCGAATTCCGTACGTAAATTCGAAGTTTATTTTTCCTTTGATCATGATTGTTGCATTTTTAGTTGCGATTGTAAAATTTAATGAAGAAACGGTAAATTTTATTACAAATGAGCCTCAAATCAAAAATCCATCTGAAATATTAAAATCTTTAAACAAAACTGAAACATCAAAATTAGTAACTGTTTTGAATTTAAAAAATTCAGATAATTTAGAGGAGGAATTAAATAAACTACAAAAAGAATATACTATTTCTTACAAAAAAATTGTAGATAACCTTTTGATAGAAGATGATTTGAAATATAATTCTGGAATTAATTTGTTTTTAACGAATTTTCCTTTTTGGATATTTTTTATAGTTTGTATTGTGATGATTTTTTTATCGGTCACTAAAAACCTATCTTTAATTCCTTTGTTAGGATTAATTTCGTGTTGCTACTTACTAACCGGAATGGCAGTTTCTAATTGGATATGGTTTGGTTGTTGGTTGATTATTGGATTGGTTTTTTACTTTTTATATGGATATAAAAATAGCAAACTAAATTTCAATCGATTAAGCAGCAATATCGAATCATAAAAAAGAAGGCAGAACAAATTAACTCATGATTTCTTTATATAAGATTAGACTATGAAGAATAAAAACCTTAAAAATTTTGATTTCAGATTTCCTAAAATATCAGGCACAAACAACACCCTATCCACTCGGCATGCAAATTGCATTTGCTTACGGATCTTATATCTATAGTTGCGATAATAAAAAGTATTTGGATTTTGTTGCAGGAGTTTCCGCTTGTCCGCTTGGGCATCAACCCAAAAAAGTGAACGATGCCATTAAAAACCAATTAGATAAATATTCTCACGTTATGGTTTATGGCGAGTACTCGCAAAATCCTGCTGTAGAATATTGTAAGTTATTAGCAACACACTTACCAAAACCCTTAGAAAAAACATATCTTGTAAATTCAGGAACAGAGGCTTGCGAAGGTGCACTTAAACTCGCACGACGCACAACTGGTCGTAGCCAATTAATTTCTTGCAATAATGCATATCATGGAAATACAATGGGTTCCATGAGCGTAATGGGTTTCGAAGAGCGCAAACAAATTTTTCGTCCACTAGTTCCAGATGTCGATTTTATAACCTTTAATAACGAAGATGATATTCAAAAAATAACTACTCGAACCGCAGGAATAATTCTCGAAAGTATTCAAGGTGGCGCAGGATTTATTCAACCCGAAAACGGTTTTCTAAAAAAAGTTAGAGATCGTTGTACCGAAGTGGGTGCCATGATGATTATCGACGAAATTCAACCCGGATTTGGTAGAACAGGCAAAATGTTTGGCTTTGAAAATTACAATATCGTCCCAGATATTTTAATTCTCGGGAAAGGAATGGGTGGAGGAATGCCAGTTGGAGCATTTTCGGCATCTGCAGAACACATGGATTTATTGAGTGATAATCCAAAATTGGGTCATATAACAACCTTTGGAGGACATCCAGTAATTGCAGCGGCTTGCTTGGCTACTTTAGAAGAAATTGCAAATAGCACATTAATTGAAGATACACTTTTAAAAGAAAAATTATTTCGAAAACTTCTGGTTCATTTTTTGATACAAGAGGTTCGTGGTATAGGATTAATGCTTGCCGTAATGACTACAAGCCCAGAAATAACTAATAAAATAATTTTTAAATGTCAAGACAAAGGATTAATCCTTTTTTGGTTACTTTTTGAAGGTTGCGCCATTAGAATTACGCCTCCACTAAACATTTCTGAAGATGAAATTCGCGAAGGTTGCGCTATTATTTTGGAATCGATGAATGAAATAATGAACGAAAAATAATTTTTTTAGACTATTTTAGTCACTAAAATTAAAAATTTAGAAGTTTTTTTATGTTAATTAAATTGTTCAAAACAATTCTAAATAACGATTGCTTTGAAAATAAATAGAGTACCTTTATATTAGATTTATAATCTTAAAAATATGCAATTAAGCGAAGAAGAAGAAGAATATAATTTATCCCTTTCGAAGTTTGAGTCGATGTTGAAAACCAACAAAGTACTCTTTTTTGATTCCGAAGAATTCGAGGATATAATTCTTCATTATCTCGATATGGGAAAGGTAAATCTTGCAAAAAAAGCATTGAAATTGGCACTCGAGCAACATCCAAAATCAACGGGTCTAAAACTTGTTCAGATAGAAATGTATGTCTATGAAGATAAACTCGAAATTGCCGAAAAAATGCTTAACGAATTGTACGCAATCGAGCCAAATAACGAAGAAATTTACATTCAAAAAGCAAATATCTATTCCAAAAGGAATAATCACGAAAAAGCCGTAGAACTACTAAAAACTGCTTTAATATATACTGATGACTTTGCTGACGTGTACAATCTTTTGGGTATGGAATATTTGTTTATGGATAATTTTGAGTTAGCAAAACAAAATTTCATTCTTTGTCTTGAGCAAGATTACGAAGAACATACTGCCATTTATAACGTTGTATATTGCTTCGAATTTCTAGATCAAAATATCGAAGCAATTCAGTATTTGGAGGATTATATAGATAAAAATCCGTATTCCGAAATTGCTTGGCATCAGGTCGGAAGGTTGCAGTATGGACTAAAAAATTATGAAGAATCAATTAGAGCATTTGAGTTCGCAACTTATATTGATGATGAGTTTGTGGGTGCTTTTATGGAAATGGGAAAAGCATTTGAACGTGTAAAAAAATACGAACAAGCGATTGAATGTTACGAAAAAACCATAGAATTAGATGATGTAACTTCTTATGCAATGTTGCGTATGGGCAAATGCTATGAACGTTTAGGAAACAAACCTTTGGCATTGAAGTTTTTCAGTAAAACCGTTCACGAAGATCCACTTTTGGACAAAGGTTGGATTGCAATAACTGATTTCTATATACGTCAGAAAAACTACGTAAAAGCCTTATATTTTGTAAACAAGGCTCTTGCTATAGATAACGAAAATAAGAATTATTGGAAACGATTTGCCTCCATAAACAAAGAATTACTACTTTTTGACGAAGCAGAATTTGGATACCGAAAAGCAGTTGAATTTGGCGACCAACAACTCGATACGTGGTTGTTTTGGGTCGATATTTTGCAATTTCAAGGAGAATTCGAATTAGCCATACAAACTTTATTGATGTCCACCGAATTTTTTCCAGAAAACCATGAAGTTGAATACCGTTTGGCAGGATTATATTATATGTTGCAAAAGAAAATTAAAGGAAAATTCCATTTGTGTAACGGATTGAGATTGAGTTTTAAAAACTATTCCATTCTCGAAGAACTTTTTCCTGTAGTTTGGGAGCGAAAAATAATTCAACAAGAAATAGAAAAATATAAAAGATAGAATTTAATGTTTAAAAAACAGTACGGTTTAGTCGGAAAAAACATCGACTACTCGTTTTCGAAAACATATTTCACAGAAAAGTTTTCTAAAGATGCCATTTTTGAAGATTGTGAATATCAAAATTTTGATATTTCGAAAATCGAAAAATTTACAGAAATAATTACTTCAAATCCAGATTTAAAAGGGTTTAATGTTACTATTCCGTATAAAGAAACCGTAATTCCATATCTTAATAAACTTTCTAAAAAAGCCACACAAATTGGAGCAGTAAACGTTATTCGTTTCACAAAAAAAGGAAACCTAAAAGGTTATAATTCGGATTATTATGGTTTTAAAAAAGCATTAAAACCATTGTTGCAAACACATCACAAACAAGCCTTGATTCTTGGAACTGGAGGCGCAGCCAAAGCCGTTGCATTTGCTCTGGAAGAATTAGATATTTTGTTTACCTATGTTTCTCGTGAGAAAAAAGACAATACTATCGATTACAAACGCATTAATCTAACAACTTTCGATAATTATCAAATCATCATAAATTGCACCCCATTGGGAACTTCTCCAAAAACTGAAGAATATCCAAATATTCCCTATGAATTTTTTACCAACAAACACATTGCGTTTGATTTGATATATAATCCAGAGGAAACGTTATTCCTTAAAAAAGCCAAAAAATTTGGAGCAACAACCAAAAACGGAATGGAAATGTTGGTGTTTCAGGCTGAAAAGGCTTGGGAAATTTGGAATAGGTAATTTTAAAAACTCCATGAAAATGGAGTTTTTAAAATTTATTCTTGGCGCTCTTTCATTTTTGCTCTATGTTGCTGTTCCAATTCTTGATAAGTTTTGAATTGTGATTCAGATAAAATTTTTCTCATTTCATCTTCTTTCTTTGAACCTAAATCTTGCATTTGCTGGTGTTTTTCTTTTCTATCAGCATTACCGCTTATTATTCCTTTACGTTTTTCGCCATATCGTTTGGAAATTTCTTTAAAACTAGTCAATTGTTCTGCCGAAAGTTGTAATTTTTCAAGATTCTGCTTCATTTCGGCCATTTTTTCCGCCTTTTGTTCTGGTGTTCTTTCAATTCTTTCTTGTGCTTTTACAGTGTTAGAAAAAATTAGTAGAAAAACTAGCGAAATAATAATTTTAAAATTCTTCATATTTTTTTTTTTTGGTTAATTATTGTTTGACATCAAAAGTTATAAAAGGTTTAAATCACAAATTTACTTTAATTAAAGTAGAAATAAGGTTTTTCGAATGGTAAAAATAAACTAAATTTTATATTTGCTTTGTAGTTCATAGTGTGTTTAGTATCTTGCGCAAGATTAATATAAACCTTATACATTTTACAAAATGTTAGAAGAAACGAATGATAACCTGCAAACCGCAGATGGAAATTTAGAAACCCAAACGCAAAATGCTGTCGAAAGTAATGAAAATGATGTAAACGAAACAAACATTATTGAACTTACTCCAGCTGAATTAGCAAATGATTCCTTGATCGTTGAAAATAATAATCAATTGATTATGGACGCGATTTCCGATGAAAATGCAGCAGAACGCGAAGACGAATCTTTAAAAAACCGCCATGAAATTCCTATGTTGGACTACCATGCAATGAGTATGGAAGATTTGATTTTGGAATTAGAAAAATTGGTTGCGGAAGACAAAGTAATGTCGGTAAAAGATCATGTCGAAGAAGTCAAAACATCATTTTTACAAAAATATCATCATTTTATCGACGAAAAGAAAGAACAGTTTTTGGTAGAAAATCCAAATACAACCGAAGATTTTAAATATCAGTTTCCATTGAAGTTGAAATTTGATCAGTTATATTCTGGTTACAGAGACCGAAAAAATATACATTTTAAAAGTTTACAAACCAATTTGAAGTCCAATCTCGAAAATCGATTGGCTATTGTCGAAGAATTAAAACAATTAATTAATTCTCAAGATAATATTACAAATTCGTTGAAACATTTAAACGATATTAGAGATCGCTGGAAAAATGCTGGATCAATCCCAAAAGATAAATACAATCACGTTTGGAATAATTATCACTTTCATATAGAAAATTTTTATGATTTCTTGCATTTGGATCGAGAAGCTCGAGATATCGATTTTAAACATAATTTAGATTTGAAACAAAAGATTGTGGCACGTTGCGAGGAACTTGTTTTGGAAGCAGATGTAAACAAAGCGTTTCGCGAATTGCAGGATTTGCACAAAATTTGGAAAGAAGATATTGGACCTGTTTCTAGAGAACATCGAGAATCAATTTGGATTAAATTTAGCGAATTGACCAAACAAATGCATGACAAGCGTGAAGTTTTATTCGAAAAATTTAGAGGAACAGAACAAGAAAACTTGGTTAAGAAAACAGAAATTATCGCTAAACTTACCGAATTAGCCACCGAAAAAGTAGATTCGCATAATCTGTGGTTAGCCCAAATAGTGAAAGTAGAAGCATTGCGCGAAGAATTTTTTGCCACAGGAAAAGTACCAAACGAAGTGAATGAAGCCACTTGGGCTGCATTTAAAACTACTGTAAAAGATTTTAATATTTTAAAAAACTCATTTTATAAAGACATTAAAAAAGATCAAAACGATAATTTGAGTAAAAAGCAAGCTTTGGTTGCGAAAGCAAAAGAATTGCAAGAAAGTACCGATTTTGTTGTTTCAACTCCAATTATGAAACAAATTCAGGAAGAATGGAAAACCGTGGGACATGTTCCACGAAAATTTTCTGATAAACTTTGGACAGAATTTAGAGCGGCTTGTAACCACTATTTTGAGAAATTAAAAGAACAAAAAACAGAAGAAAACGTCGATGAAGTTGAGGCATTTGAAAAAAAGAAAGCCTATATGGAAACGATGCGGGAGTTCGAAATGACAGGTGATCACAAAACCGATTTAGATGCTATAAAACGGCATATCGAAACTTGGAAATCTTTTGGAAAAGTACCTTTAAACAAAAGACATATTGAAGGAAAATTCAACAAAATTCTCGATGCTTTATTCGAAAAATTGAGTTTGAGTAAAAAAGATTCAGAAATGATGCGCTTTTCAAATCGAATGGAGCAATTTTCTGAAAATAACGATACTCGAAAACTCGAAAACGAAAAAGTATTTTTGATGCGAAAAATAGACGAAATTCAAGCCGAAATATTTCAGTTAGAAAACAATATTCAGTTTTTTGCCAATACCCGAAATGCCAAAAAAGAAAATTCAATTGTTCTTGAAGTTCGTAAAAATATAGAAAAACATAGAGAGGAAATGGGATTATTGCGAGATAAACTAAAACAATTGCGAAACATGAAACAAGAATAATAACTTGATCAGAAAACAAAGAAAGCCTCAATGAATTTTGAGGCTTTCTTTGTTTAATATCATAGTTAACGTGTTATAAATTTACATTTAACTGATTTCATGCAGTAATTCCACTATTGAAATTTCTAAACCTTCACAAATTTCTAACAAATAAATAAACGAAGGATTAAATTGACCAGACTCTACTTTGTGTATGGATTGTTGATCCTTAAAAATTTTTAAACCGAGTTTTGCTTGGGACAAACCTTTTTTTATACGCAATTCGCGAATACGTTTTCCTAACAATTTTAACTCCTCCGACTTATTCATCAATTTAATTTGTGTAAAATTGAGATTCGTCTATTAAAATTTTAACATACGATAATATGTTAATCAAATTATTTTTTTATATTTGCTTTTCTGAATAAATTACTTGTTAATCGAACTTAATGCATTATATTTGGTTTTCGTAGAGTTTTTTATTTTGAAAGTTATATTTGTTTTTTTTGATTATACTAAAATACAGTTGCAAATGTGTTTGTTATTTATTCGAAAAATTAGTACAACGCAGTTGGAATAAACTCTGAAACAGCAACTATAAAAATTGAAAGTAAGAAATTATAGAATTTTAAAATGAAAAATTTATTTATTGGATTGATGCTTTTAACAGCATCTTTTTCGTTTGCAAACAGCACGGTTGAAGTTAAACCAATTAAAAAATCGGTTACAACAACTATCAAGGCAAAGATTAAAAGTAACAAAGTAACAGAGGACAAAACTGTTTGTTATTGCCACGGTGGTAACTGTGGTTGTGGAGTAACTATGGGAGATGCTATGGAGGCTTATAATCTGGCTAGTCATTAATAATCCTTGAATTTAAATTTGACACCTATCCTTTGGGTGTCAAATTTTTTAATTTAAACTTTTAATAATATTGCGTTATGAAAAATACATTCTATTTACTTATTCTTGTTTCTAACTTTTGTTTCTCTCAAAACTGGATTAAAGCGGATTATTCATATATCGATATAGAAAATGATAACGACACCATTAGATCTGTACTTTTAACAAACAACGATGAATCCGTTTTTAGATTATACGACACACGAAAAAATGGGTTTAATCCAAATGGCTCTAGTTTTAAAATTATACATACTGATTCATTATCTAATTTCAGTTATAGTAATTTGGAAAAGACATTTACTAGAATGACTTTGTATAGTAAAGAATTCGTATACAGTGATTCGACTTCGAAAAAAATAAGTTGGGACATAACCAAAAACACCAAAAAAATAGGTGATTATATTTGCCAAGAAGCAAAAACAAAATTAAATGGTAGGCTTTATACTGTTTGGTATACTACAAAAATACCAGTTATCATGGGGCCGTTAAAGTTGAATGGTTTGCCAGGATTGATTGTTGAAGTTATCGAGGATAGTGGTTGGTTGTGTCGAATATTTTTAAATAATGTTACTAACGTACAAGAAAAGAAAGAATTTGACTTTTGTAAAAAATATGTTACCCAACATAAAAAATTGATGAATTACAAAGAATATAGCGATAAAATGACTGATGCGATGGTAAGTCGGAAAACTCGATTTTACGCTGTTGGTGCTGAAAAAAATGTAACTTTTACTTTTCGTAAAGGAGCTTTCGCTAATATGGTCGATGTGCCAGAAAACCTAGAAAAAAAGATAGATGAAGTGCATGATTAATTCATATAACATCAATGGTAGAAAAAAAGTCGGAATAAACTCTGAAACAACGACTCTAAAAATTGAAAGTAAGAAATTATAGAATTTTAAAATGAAAAATTTATTTATTGCATTGATGCTTTTAACAGCAACTTTTACATTTGCACAAGAAGTTGTTAAACATAAAAAAGCACCTTCCAAAAGAATTTGTCTTCATAAAGGAGAAAATATAGGTTGTGGCGAAACAAGAACCGAAGCA
Source organism: Bacteroidota bacterium (assembly GCA_043738745.1). GTDB lineage: Bacteria > Bacteroidota > Bacteroidia > Flavobacteriales > Flavobacteriaceae > Flavobacterium. The sequence continues at coordinate 15,678 of JAYUFL010000158.1, read as the reverse complement.
AAACATGCGTTAGCATTAGCAATTAAGATGGATGCTAAAATGAAAGTAGATAGTATCGCGAAACTCGAAAAAAAATAGATGAAGTATAGAATTAAGAAATTTACTTTTTTTGTGCTTTCGTTTTTTGCATTAAACTCTTTTTCTCAAACAATTTCTGGTAGAATCAAAAATACCGTTTTCGAACCTATTTCGGCGAATATAATAGTTAAAAATACTGAAAATAAAAATGAAGTGTCAGAGTTTTTTAGAGCCAACTCCAAAGGCGAATTTACAACTAAATTAAAAAAAGAATATCCTAAAATTATTTTCGAAATTACCGCTTTTGGATATGAAAGCGTTATAGATAGCATTGTAAATCCTGACAAAAATAAAATCTATACTTTTGATTTTATTCTAAAAAAAGAAGCATCACAACTAAAAGAAGTTGTTATTAATTCCGAAAAAAAAAAATTTGTTGTCAAAGAAGATACTATAAAATTTAATCCATCTGCCTACCGCGACGGAACAGAACGAAAAGTCGAAGACCTAATAAAAAAACTACCCGGAATGGAAGTTGCCGATAATGGAACTATCAAGTATAAGGGTAAAACAGTAGAATCGGTACAAATTGAAGGTGATAATCTTTTTGGTTATAATTACGCTATTGGAACAAAAAATATTTCGGTAGACATGGTGGAGCAAGTGCAAGCCATTCAAAACTATGTCGAAAACCCTTTGCTAAAAGGAATTGTTAATAGTGATAACGTATCAATTAATCTTAAATTAAAAAAAGGAAAAGTAGATGTTTCGGGCAACGGAAATTTCGCCTTGCCCATTACGACCGATAAATTTATTACCGACACAAGTATAAATTTACTGGGAATATCCAAAAAATACAAATCATTTGGAGAATTCGGGTTCAATAACATTGGAATAAACAATACTACTTCCGATTATTTTTCAAACAGTTCAAGCCTAGATAAAGAAATGAATGAAGACTTATATACAAAAAAAGCCATTTCCGAAAAAAACTATTCTACCAATCTCGAAAATAAGCGTGCCAATGTTAACAACCAATTGAACTTGAATTATAATATAGTTTATAGGTTTAGTAAAAATTTATCCTTGAAAGGTGGTTTATATTTTATAAAAGATAAGTTATCACTTATTGAGTCAAATAAAACAATTTTTAATTCACAAAACGTAAATTATAATGATAATATTGAAACGATTAAAAAACCTGAAAATAAAACTATTGATCTAAAAATAACCTACAACACAAGTAAAAAATCATTATTAGAAATAGATACAAAGTTTGAAAAAGAAGTAATAAACACAAACAGTAGTATTCTACAAAATCAGTTAAACGAAATTAATACTAATCTTGAATCCAAAAGTTTATTTTGGAAAAATAAGTTACAATATACCTATAGATTGAGTAACAACAAGGCTTTGCAATTTATAACAATTTATGCTATAAATGATATTCCACAAAAATTAAGTTTTAACCAAACCTATTTTTCACTTGTAGGCAATTTGCAAAAAAGTGAATTTCAGAAAGAAAATTTTTCGAATAAGTTACTACTTCTAGGAGGTAAAAAATCTTTTAAATATATTCTTGCAATTGGCGCAAATCTAGAAAAAACTAAACAAAACTCCGAATGGTCACAAAATAATGATTTAATTCTCGATTTTCAGAATAAATTTAAATACAACAAAAAAACGCTACATACTGATTTAGGTTTCACCTACATTCGGAATAAATTTAAGTTCGAACCGAGTTTGATAATTAATAATATCAATCAAGATTATAATGATTTTATCACAGATTTGAATAAAACAAAAAACTCGTTACTTTTTTTGCCAAACTTGGCTGTTTCTTATTTAATTAATGCAAAATCATCAATAATTTTATCAGAGAATTACGAAGAGATAACTCCAAGTATAGAAAATTTATATTCTAATTCAATAATCCAAGACAACAGATTAATTCAGAAGAATAGTTTGAATTTAAATTTACTCAAAAATCAAAGTTATTCGTTAAAATATAAATTTAGTGATTTGTTTAGTTCATTATCGACTAATTTTTCTTTGAATTACAGTTTGAAAAATAATACTTACATCTCATCATTAGAAATACAAGACAATTATAGTACTATTAATTTTTTCCAATTACCTACTGATATTAGTGATTATTCAGCAAAATTAACAATAGAAAAATATTTCAAGTTTCTCAAAACAACAATAAAACATACTTCAAACTATAGTATTAGTAATTATGTAAACAGTATTAATGGTAATTTAAGAAATAACACTTCAAACAATTATAATGCTTATTTATTCTTAAAAACAACGTTTAAACTTCCGATAAATTTTGAAAATAAATTCAATTACAGTCGAATTAATTTCAAAAACGAAAATAATATAAATGTAAACGAATCTTTTAACAATAGCATAAAAATTTTAATTCGACCAAATAAAACTTTGTTATTTACATTTTCATATGATTATTTTAAACCAAATATAAAAAGCACTACTGAATTCAAATTTTTAGATTTTGAAATTAAATTTAAGCCAAAACAAAAGTGGCTCGATTTAACGCTAACTAATAAGAACTTATTGAACAATAAAGTTTACTTTCAAGTTCAAAACACCGATTATTATTCGTCTGTTTACCAAAGTAATTTAATAAATAGGTATTTTCTATTAACAATCGATTTTACTTTATAAAATTATTTATGTTTTACAATCAATCTTTTTGCTAGTATTTCGCAACTTTCGTCGAGCATTTTGTAAACAATATCAAAACCGTTTGCTAACCCGAAATAAGGGTCAGGAACATCGACGTTCTCATTCGGAAAAAGTTCGTGGAGTATTAATTGTACTTTTTTGGTCGATTCAAAATTTGTTGCTAACTCGATTACATTGTTGTAGTTGGAGTTGTCCATAACGAAAATATAATCGAATTCATCAAAATCTGATTTTTGAAATAATCTGCCACATTGTTTAGAAATGTCTAATCCGTTTTTTTTAGCAACGGCAATTGACCGACTATCGGGTTTTTTGCCAACATGCCAATTTCCTGTTCCTGCCGATTCTACTAAAAATCTATCTTTTGGAAGTTTTGATTCTAAAATTGATTGTGCCAATGGTGAGCGGCAAATATTACCTAAACAAACCATCAAAATTTTAACAGGCATGCTTTATAGCGTTAATTTTTTGTTGATATCTTCGACATATTTTTTAAATTGCTTGTCGGTCGAAACTAGATTATCAACCGTTTTACACGCGTGCAAAACCGTTGCATGGTCTCGATCTCCAATTTGCATTCCAATAGTAGCCAAAGATGATTTTGTCATTTTTTTTGCAAAAAACATAGCCAATTGTCTTGCTTGTACCACATGTCTTTTTCGAGTTTTAGATTGTAAAGTATCTAAATCTAATTGAAAATAGTCTGATACAATTTTTTGAATATAATCAATTGAAATTTCCCTTTTTACATTTTTTACAAATTTTTCAACGACACTTTTTGCTAATTCTATCGTAACTTCTTTTTTATTAAACGACGATTGTGCAATCAACGAAATAATAGCACCTTCGAGTTCTCGAACATTTGATTTAATGTTTTTCGCTACATAATCCACAATGTCGTCTGGCATATCTACACCATCTCTGTAGAGAATATTTTTTAGGATTGAAACTCGTGTTTCGAATTCGGGCTGGTGCAATTCGGCGGATAATCCCCACTTGAAACGAGATAGTAAGCGTTGTTCAATATCTTGCATATCGACAGGTGCTTTGTCGGAAGTAAGAATTACTTGTTTCCCGTTTTGATGTAGATAATTAAATATGTGAAAAAACACATCTTGAGTTCCTGTTTTACCCGAAAAAAACTGAACATCATCAATAATTAAAACATCTATAAGTTGATAAAAATGAATGAAATCGTTTCTATTATTTCTTTTAACAGAATCAATATATTGTTGGGTAAAAATTTCAGCCGAGATATACAGAACTGTTTTTTCGGGATATTTATCCTTAATTTCTACACCAATAGCATGAGCCAAATGTGTTTTTCCTAATCCTACTCCTCCAAAAATAAGCAACGGATTAAATGATGTTCCACCAGGTTTGTTAGCAACTGCCATACCTGCGGAACGCGCCAATCTGTTAGAATCACCTTCTAGGAAATTATCAAAACTATAATTGGCATTCAGTTGTGATTCGATTTTAAGATTACGAATTCCTGGAATTACAAACGGATTTTTGAGTTCTGGATTTAGGTTTTTGAACGGAGCATCAACCTCTTGAGTTTTTACGGGACTGCGGTTTGCACTTGGCAATTGCTCCATAAAAGGTTGTTTGTTACCATAAGTGTTCTCCATTTTAATTTTATAGAGTAACTTTGCATTTTTTCCTAGTTCTTTGGTAAGTGCAACTTTCAATAATTTAACATAGTGTTCTTCGAGCCATTCGTAAAAAAATTTGCTCGGAACCTGAATGTGCAAAGCATTATCCGTTAATTCAACTGACTTAATTGGTTCGAACCAAGTTTTGTAGGCTTGATCGTGAATATTGTCTTTTATGAAAATTAGACAATTTTCCCATACCGATTGAGCAGTTTTAGTCATTTTTGTGTTAAATTTATGTTTAATATTTAAAAAAAAATAATACAAAAATGGTAGGTGTTTTTTGTAAAATTATTGAGTTACAAATATGTGAATAAATTTTTGTAAAAAAAAAAAAAACTAAGTTGATTTTTAAAAAATAATGTTGTAACAAGAATATTTGAGTCATAAAAAAACGTTAAAAACATACTAAAAAAATGAGAGAACATAAAGAAAAAGTACGAGTACGCTATTCGGAAACAGATCAAATGGGAGTTGTATATCATGGCAATTACTTGCCCTATTTCGAAATTGGAAGGGTAGAATGGCTTAGAAACAAAGGGATTTCTTACAAGGCTTTAGAAGAAAGTCATGTTATGTTACCAATTGCATCTTTGACGTTAAATTATAAAAAACCGGCGCGGTATGATGATTTGTTAACCGTTATAACAAAGTTCAAATCCTATAGTGGTGTGAAGATAGAATTTGAATGTGAAATTCGAAGCGAACAAGACGAGTTATTAACAACGGCTTCTTTTTTATTGGTTTTTGTAGACATGAAAACGGGTCGTCCAATGCTTCCTCCAAACAATGTTTTGGAGATTATTAATAATCTTCAAAATTAATTTTTTAATTTTATTTCAACTTCAAATATAGTATTAAAAATGTCGAATATTGTTTCGGCATTTTTTTTTCGTGTTGTAATTTCAAGTTCGCAAGAATTTTCCATTTTTTGAGAAATAATCTCAATATTCTTTTCTTTGATAATTCTCATTATTCTATTTATGTTTTTATAATCAAATGAAATTATAAAATGAACATCAATCGTTTTTTCGACGATCCTAGATGCTTCAATTGCTAATTGTGCTGACGTTTTATAAGCCGAAATCAATCCGCCAACTCCCAATTTTGTTCCTCCAAAAAATCGAACCACCACAATAAGGATGTTTGTTAATTCGAAAGATTGAATTTGACCATAAATTGGCATTCCAGCAGAGTTGCTTGGCTCGCCATCATCATTAACTCTAAACTGAAATTTTTCGGTTCCAATTCTAAATGCGTAACAAAAATGTCCTGCGCCAAAATGTTTTTTACGCAAAAATTCTATATGGGTTTTAATCTCGGGTTCGCTAATTATCGGAAAAGCATAACTAAAAAATTTGCTATTTTTCTCTTTAAATAAAATTTCGTCGGACGAAAATTCAATAGTTTTGTAGGTGTCTTTCAAAAATAATTGATTTCAAGTATTAATAGAACAAGGGCTAAAAATATATTTTTAGCCCTTGTTTATTCTATCAAAAATATAAATTTAATCTTGATTACTTACTTTTCTGTAAGGAAAAGCATTAAAAATATGTCGTTTAGCAAATCGTGCTGGCGATTCGGCGTTTACCATTTTTACATACGTTGCTCTTGGAACACTTATGTATTCGTACACGCTTCCGTTTGAAAAATCGACTTTCAAACGACCGTTTTCGTGCTTATAATCTGAAATAGTAGCGGTTGCACAGGTCTCAATATATTCTGGAAGATTTGCTTTTACAGTTTCTGGATTAATGCTTACCAAAGTGTGGTATGCCTCAATAATTAATTTACTGTTTTCTTCGGCGTCCTTTAAACCAGTATCGTTTCCAGCAAATTTGTCTGGATGCGATTCTTTCATCGAGTTGCGATAAATAGTCTTTAGTTCTTTTAACGTTACGGTTTTTTCTACTTCTAGAAGTTTACGGTATTCAGTTATTTTTTTCATAAAATGTTGTAATATTGACTTTTAATATCTGAAATGTCAATTTTTTTGCAAAGGTACATATTTTTTTGAAGAAATAAAATTTAGATTTTATAAAATTATTGTTGTGGTTTTAGATTAAAAATTGCAAAATTTTTAGTTTTTTTTGGATAGACTTTAAACGAAATATCACTCGGATTTTCGATTGTTGATTTGATTGTTATTTTATCGCCAACTTTAAAACTGGTTGCTATTTTATAATCTAAAAGATATTCGCCACAAAAAAAGTTTCCATTGTCGTCTTTTTCTATAATTCCTGTAAAAATTCCTTTATTTTCTAGTGATTTATACATAATAGTGTTTTTATTGTTTTTTGCAAAGATAATCAAAACTCTTATTTTACATTTGCATAAATAGAAATTACTACAAATGCAATCGAAATTTAGACCGAATCCAAATTCTTTCAAAAATACGTTTTGTGTTTTTTGCGAGGTAGATGTTGATAAAATTCAAGGTTTGAAACCTAATTTTGAAAGTGATGCAGGAAGTAAATATTTCTATTCAGAAAAGGGAATGCTGCGACTTTCGAACCATTGGGGAAGATTAGCAAATAGCAAATGGCGGTTGATTGCGATGGAATCCGAAACAAAATCGAAAACAAAACTTGGTTTTGCAAACTGGAATGATTTTTATCCAGATAACAGTCACGAAAATTTGTATTATTTAGAATTCGATTCTAAAAATCAAACCATCAATTATCAACACAAGAATAATTCTAAATTTGATGGAAAACCAGTTTTGAGAACATCGATAGAAACTACAAAACGCATCAAACAAGCCCGAAATATAGTAACTTTGTCGAGTTGGGCAAAATACTACGAAACAGATATTGAAATTTTAAGAATACAAATTTGTAAAGAATTGATTTTTACGAACAAAACTCTCGAAGACATAAAACGCAATTTATTATGAGTAGAAATAACGAAGGAAATATCAAAAAGCATAATGATAAATTACACAAAGCACAAGATAAGGTCAAAGCAGCCGTGGTTTCCCGAAAAGAAAAACTAAAAGAAATTGCCCGAAAATTTAACTCAACTAACAATTTAAAAAATGGAGAATAAATTTGTAAATCTAAAACTACAAACTCAAGAAATAATTGATTTAATTGGATTAAAAAAACACCAAGAAGCCAACAACAAACTCACAGATGTGAGTGAATTATTGGACGAAATGTTTGATTTTTCTGACGACGATGCTGATTTGATTGAGATTAGTCGCTATCAGGTTCTGTTGAATCAATTGCATCAAAAAATTAATAATTTGGAAGAATAAAATAATGTAAATTTAATTATAAATCAAATCCGATTTCGTCGTAACTTCATCAAAAATACAACTTAAATAGAATGAAAAAAAATATTCAGTCCATATTACTTGTTTTATTATTAACTAGTTGCTCTACTAAAAAAGCAATTGTTACTAATGATAACGTTTTAGTTACAAATTACATTAACACAATTACAAGCAACGAACTTAAGGCACATCTGAGTGTTATTGCTTCCGACGAAATGGAAGGTCGAGATACGGGATCGAAAGGGCAAAAAAAAGCAGGTGAATATCTTGTTAAGCAATATAAATCAAATAACATACATTTTCCAACAGGAGCCAAAACGTATTATCAAACTGTACCAGCAACTTTTATGAATAAAGCATTTGGCGAAAAGTTGCCAGATTCCGAAAACATTTGGGCTTTTATAAAAGGAAAAGAGAAACCAGAGGAAATTTTAGTTATTTCGGCACACTACGATCATGTGGGTATAAAAAATGGAGAAATTTATAATGGAGCCGACGACGACGGCTCAGGAACTGTAGCACTTTTGGAAATAGCACAGGCTTTCCAGAAAGCAAAGGAAGATGGTCATGGGCCAAAGCGATCAATACTTTTTATACACATGACTGGAGAGGAACATGGACTTTATGGTTCGCAATTCTATTCCGAAAACCCATTGTTTCCTTTAGAGAATACAATTACTGATATTAATATTGATATGATTGGACGTCGAGATGATCAACACCTAAACACCAACAATTATGTATATGTTATTGGTTCGGATTACCTATCGACGGATCTTTATAATGTTACAGAAAATGCTAACAATTGTTTTACACATTTAAATTTGGATTATAAATACAACGATAAAAATGACCCAAATCGATATTACTATCGTTCGGATCACTATAATTTTGCTAAAAACGGAATTCCATCGGTATTTTTATTTAATGGAACTCATGCCGATTACCACAAAGCGACTGATAAAATTGATAAAATTGAATTCGATGCACTTACAAAAAGAACACAACTTGCCTTTGCAATGGCTTGGGAACTTGCCAACAGAGATAAACGACCAGTTGTTGATAAAAAAGGATAATATATTAGCACAAAAAAAGTCCCGAATTTCTTCGAGACTTTTGCATTTTTGGGTGGATGACCGGGTTCGAACCGGCGACTTCCGGCACCACAAACCAGCGCTCTAACCAGCTGAGCTACAACCACCATTTAATTTCGAGTGCAAATATACTAATAAAAGTTTCTTTTGCAAGTAAAAATTTCAAAAATTTATATCAAATCCGCTAAACTATTCACAGCCAAATGTCTTTCGACGGTAAACCCTTCTGCAAAATCAGTACCGATCAATCGTCCAAAATCCTGAAGGCGATAATTTAGGCTTTCCAAGAAATTTTTGGATGCAATAACCGTTTCTGGTTCTGTTGAATTTGGATTGTAAAACTGCGAACCATAAGCCAAAATTGCCTCTACTCGTTTATGATTAAAACCTGTAACATCAACAACAAAATCCGGTTTAATATTCTTCCATTGAATGTAATGATATACTAATTTTGGTCGCCAATGTTCTTGCTTTTTGCCTTCTAAAAAAGTTTCTATTTTTATCAAACCCGATAAAAAACAAGCATCGGAAACCAAATTACTTCCCTTTCCATGATCAATATGTCGGTCTTCAACGGCATTACAAATTACAATTTCGGGCTTGTATTTTCGAATCATTTCAATTACTTTCAGTTGATGATTTTCATCGTTTATAAAAAATCCATCGCGCATGTTGAGGTTTTCTCGAACTGAAACTCCTAGAATTTTTGCAGCAGCAGATGCCTCTTGATCTCTTATTTCTTTCGATCCACGAGTTCCTAATTCGCCTCGAGTCAAATCAACAATTCCAACTTTTTTGCCCAAAGAAATTTCTTTGGCAATTGTGCCGCCACAACCCAATTCCACATCGTCGGGATGCGCACCAAAGGCTAAAATATTTAGTTTCATTTTTTTTGAAATTATGAGTTTTTATAAAATTATTTTCATGGTCATGGATTTATTGACCGTTTCCTGAAATTCGTTTTCGGCAATACTATCTTTGGTAACACCGCAGCCCACATATATATGAGCAAAATTAGCTACAAATTGCATGCAACGCAAGTTTACAAATAAATCCGTTTTGTTGTTTGTGTTTATTTCTCCCAAAAAACCTGCATAAAATTCTCGGTTATAATTTTCGTTTTCTAGGATAAATTTTTTAGATTCATCCCTAGGTAAGCCGCAAACGGCTGGTGTTGGATGCAATATTTCTAATAATTTTTTCAAATTGAAATCGGAGTTTAAATTCCCAGAAATAGTAGATTTAATGTGTAACAAATTACCTGCTTGAATTGTAAATGGTTCGGAAGCCTGAATATTTTGATCGATAGAATTTAGATTTTCCAAAATAAAATCGGTTACAAATTTTTGTTCTAATTTTTCTTTTTCTTGCCAAACTACAGGTGTTGAATTTTCGAATTTTTGAGTTCCGGCTAATGAAACGGTTTGGAATTCGGTTTCGGAAACTTGCACTAGTTGTTCTGGAGTTGCTCCAAACCAAAGTCCAATTTTTGGATGAAAAAAACAGTAGCAAAATGCCGATTTGTAGTTTTGGATTAATTTTATAAAAATCGAAACTAAATCGGAATCCTTTAATTTAATAATTTCTTTACGAGAAAGAACTACTTTTTGAAATTCATTATTTTTTATTGCTTCAATTCCTTTGGAAACTAGATTTACAAAATCGAATTCTGAATATTCGCTTTCGAAACTATTTGATTCTAGAATTTCTTTTGGAAAATTGTTTTCGAACAAAAAAACTTCGGATTTATTTTCAGGAATTATAATATTTGTATTTCCATCAAAAGAACAAAAAGCAAAGCCTTTTTCAGAAAAATCATTAATTAAATGTAAATCTGCATTTTTTTGAAAAACGCCAATAATATTGATTTCATTAGGTTTTCGATAAAGAACAAAAGGTAAATTTTGTTTAAAATGATGATTTGTTTTATCAAAAATGAGATTCATTTATTTTTCTATTTTGCGTCTTGGTAGTACCATGTTTGTTAATTTGCAAATCGATATCAATTGGTCGTTTTCGTCGGTTATCTTAATCTCCCAAAGATGAATACTGCTACCTTGATGTATAATTTTTGCCGTCCCAAAAACCATTCCATCGCGTTTGGCTTTAACATGATTTGCTGATATTTCAATTCCTCGAACTTCGCTATGCTCCGTGTTTACAAACATTAGCGATGCGGCACTTCCTACACTTTCCGCCAACGCTACACTTGCTCCTCCGTGTAGTAATCCCATAGGTTGATGCACTCTTGAGTTTACTGGCATTTGGGCTTTCAGGAAACCTTCTCCAGCATCTACAAACTCAATTTCGAGTGTACTCATTAAGGTATTTTTGCAATAATCGTTGCACATTTTTATGATATTATCTTTGTCGAAAGTCATTTCTAAATTTTTTGTAAAATTATGGTTTTAAAATCATCAAAAAAAATATTCTTTATCTTTAGAGTTATCAAAATTAAACCGAAAAATTGTCATCTAGCAATTCTATAAACTATTTCCAAAATTCTGTAAAACTAAATTTATTGGGTTGCATTATTTTTACATAAATTATAATCAATCAAATATTTTATCATGACATCAACTCAAAACGCAAAAGTAGGCAGAATAACTGTTGCTAAATCTTTCTATAAATTAGATTTAGAAAAAATAGATTCTAAAAAAGGAGATTACAAATCTTATTATAAAAATTCTCAATTACAATCGGATACAAAATAATTTTAATTATGGAAAAGTTTAATAAAAATAATTTTGGTCAAGAAAATCAAAATTATGGCAGTTCCGACGGAAATTCAGGATTTGATCCTCAATCTTCTTTAGATGAAAGTGAAAATAAATACGATTCTCACCCAGAAAAAAACCCCAATCAGTCTGAATTAATTACAAACGAAGAGCAAGACAGAAGTTCCTACAAAAATGAATATGAAGAAGTTTCTGAAGACGATGATTTAAATGAAAATTCGGATAATAATAAAGAAGATTCTTCAGATAAAGAGGCCAATAATTTAGACGAAAATGGTTTTCCGATTGCTAAAGATTCTTCGTTTCCGAGTAATATATAAGTTTTAGTTTTGTTTTGAAAAGGATAATTTTATTGAAAAACAGATTATCCTTTTTTTTATGTAGTAATTATATAAACATTACCTTCACAAAATATAATTTACTAAAAATCAATAAATTAAATAAAAAAACCTATGAATTATATAACTTTTTAAAATAGTTATGTAACAAATTTTGCTTCTTAAATGGCATCTTTGAAGATTATGATAAAACCAAAATGATTTGAAACTATACATAAAATATATGGTAAGTAACCGTTGTAAACTGGCGGTAAGAGACGAACTCAAAAAATTAGGGCTTCACTTTATTATGGTAGATCTTGGTGTGGTCGAAATTATGGAAAACCTAAATCACGACAAACGAGAATTACTAAAAACAGGATTACTCGAAGCAGGTTTTGAATTGATGGACGACAAGCGCGCCATTCTTATAGAAAAAATTAAGAATATTATTGTGCAAATGGTGCATCATACTGACGATATTCTTAAAATAAATTTTTCAGACTACTTGTCAGAAAAACTAGACCATAATTACACCTATCTCGCCAATTTATTTTCGGAGGTGCAAGGCTCAACCATAGAGCAATTTATAATTTCGCATAAAGTAGAACGCATTAAAGAACTCATGATTTATGGCGAACTCAATATTACCGAAATTGCCTGGAAAATGGGTTACAGCAGCGTGGCACATTTGTCTAGCCAGTTCAAGAAAGTTACAGGATTGTCGCCATCTCATTTTAAGCAACTCAAAGACAAACGTAGAAATCCAATTGAAGATATTTAGCCAAACACATTTATGGAATTAAAAAATCTAAATAAAAACCTGAAAATATCTGTAGAAGAATTGGGAACTTTTTTCGAATTGATTCCTGTGGCAATATGTATAACCACAATAGATGACGGTATTTTTGTATATATAAACAACTGTTTCGAAAAATTATTTGCTTGCAAACGAAAAAATATTATAAATAAAAAATCTGTCGATTTAAATATTTTAACTGCCGAAGATCGAAACCAAATTACCAAAAAAGTTTTCGAAAAAGGTGCGATGAAAAACGTTAAAACCGAATTGACAATTCTGAATTCCAAGAAATTGAACGTAATTATTTCGGTCGAAAAAATACAATTAGGCAAAAAACAATATTACATCACGACAGTTACCGATGTTACCGACAAATTAAAATCTAATAAAGAAATTAGAATTCTAAACAAAGAATTGGCATACCAAAATTCTGAAAAATCTAACCGTGCAGACGAACTTGGCATTGCAAACATAGAATTGGAACATCAAAAATTCGAAAAACAAAATCGTGAAGACGAACTAGGCATTGCAAACATAGAATTAGATTTTCAAAAAAATCTGACACAAAAACAACTTTATTCTCGCAGTTTAATCGAGGCTAGCAGAGATCCATTGGTAACTGTCAATACCGATGGAAAAATTTTAGATATGAACAAAGCAATGCTACTAGTAACCGATAAAACTAGAGAACAACTACTAAACACCGATTTTTGTTTGTATTTTACTAACAAAGAAAAAGCCGAAAATGTGTACCAAAAAGTTTTCGAAAATGGTTTTGTTACAGATTATCCGCTCACGATGAAAGACGGAAAACTAACCGAAGTTTTGTTTAACGGATCTGTTTATAAAGACGAATCGGGCAAAGTAATAGGCGCAGTTGTGGTGGCTAGAGATGTATCTGAACAAAAAAAACTAGAACGCAACCTCGTAGAATACAAACATTTGTTTAACGAAAACCTCGATTTTGCTTGCATAGCAAACCCTAACGGTTTTTTTGAAGTTGTTAATAAAAGTTTCGAGAAAGTTTTGGGTTATAACGAACACGAATTGCTGAACACCAGTTTTATAGATTTTTTGCATCCTGAAGACATAGAAAGGACGCTAAAAGAATTAAAAAGCCTCAAAGACGGCAACCGAACCATAAATTTTTATAACAGATATTTAAAAAAAGATGGCAACTATTTGCTACTCGATTGGAAAGCAAATTTTAACAAAGTTGCCAATAAAATCTATGCTATTGCCAGAGATATTACAGAGCAAAAAAATATAGAACAAAATTTAATTAATTCTCTAAAAGAAGTTACCGATTATAAGTTGGCACTAGACGCCTCGACCATTGTAGATATTACCGATAAAGATGGAAATATTGTTTTTGTAAACGAAAATTACACCAAAATTTCTAAATATACTTATAATGAGTTAGTAGGTGGAAAGCACAATATTGTAAACTCCGATTTTCATTCGCAAAAGTTTATGGAAAACCTTTGGGCAACTATTTCTAAAGGAAAAATTTGGAAAAACGACATTCGCAATAAAGACAAAAACGGCAATTATTATTGGTTAAGCATGACGATTGTACCGTTTAAAGATGATTTTGGAATTCCGTACCAATATGTTGCCATAAGTATAGATATTACTGCTCAAAAAACTTTGGAAAAAGATTTAACCGAAGCCAAAATTTTTGCAGAAATGGCAACATCAATTGCCGAAGAATCTAGACAAAGTGCCGAAGATGCTGCAAAATCCAAACAGCAATTTCTCTCGAATATGAGTCACGAAATTCGAACGCCAATGAACGCTATTATTGGGTTTACTAAAGTCGTCTTGAAAACCGAATTGACAGCCAAACAAAAAGAATATCTTATGGCGATAAAAATGTCGGGCGACTCGTTAATTGTTTTAATAAATGATATTTTGGATCTCGCCAAAGTAGATTCGGGCAAAATGACTTTCGAGAAAACGCCGTTCAAATTATCTTTGTCTATAACTTCGATGTTGCATTTATTCGAAACCAAAATTCAAGAAAAAAACCTGCAATTAATTACTAATTATGACAATAATATTCCCGAAGTTTTGGTTGGCGATCCTGTTAGACTAAATCAAATAATACTCAATTTAGTAAGCAATGCTGTCAAGTTTACTAACAAAGGAAAAATTACGGTGAGCATTAATTTGCTTTCGCAAGATGAAAATCAAGTAAAAGTAAAATTTTTGGTTCATGATACAGGAATAGGAATAAAAGCGACCAAAATAGGCAAAATATTCGAAAATTTTCAGCAAGCAACCAACACAACATCAAGACTTTATGGCGGTACTGGTTTAGGATTAGCAATAGTTAAACAACTCGTCGAGGCGCAAGGCGGAACAATCGAAATTGAAAGTCAAGTTAACAAAGGTTCTACGTTTAGTTTTGTTTTAGATTTCAAAAAAACCAATGCCGATGCCGTTTTAGAACCCGAAATTCTAGAATTGAATACCGACATCAAAAACATAAAAATTCTGGTGGTGGAAGATATGGAACTTAACCAATTGCTCATGAAAACCTTGCTCGACGATTTTGGTTTCGAGTGCGATATAACCGCAAACGGAAAACTTGCCATAGAAAAACTAGAAACCAAAACCTATGATATTATTTTGATGGATTTGCAAATGCCCGAAATGAATGGTTTTGAAGCCACGGAATATATTCGTAAGAAAATGAAATCTAAAATACCAATTATTGCACTCACAGCCGATGTTACAACCGTAGATGTAGAAAAATGCAAAGCCGTTGGCATGAACGATTATATAGCAAAACCAGTAGATGAGCGATTGTTGTATAGCAAATTGATAGCATTTGCCAAAAAACCTGTAGTAATAATTGAACATATCAAAGGCGAAAATCCTGCAAAAGACAAAATAAAATTTGTCGATTTGAGTTACTTGACCAAACTAACAAAATCCGACCCAAAATTAATGTCGCAATTAATAAACGCTTATCTAGTACAAACGCCGCCACTCATACAATCTATGAAAAAAAGTTTAATAGACAAAGACTGGAAAATGTTGCAATCTGCTGTTCA
>JAYUFL010000157.1:0-28554 GCA_043738745.1 Bacteroidota bacterium | reverse complement strand
GAAAAAATTGTGTGATTCATTCCAATGTTTCCATATATGATTATACTATTATTGGAGATAATGTAATTATTCATGCAGGAACAATTTTGGGAGCCGATGCTTTTTATTACAAAAAACGCTTAGATGGTTTCGATCAATTAGTTTCGGGCGGAAGAGTAGTTATTGAAAATAATGTTGGAATAGGAGCGTTATGCACCATCGATAAAGGCGTTACTGGAGATACAACTATTGGAGAAGGAACAAAAATAGACAATCAAGTGCATGTTGGTCACGATACAAGTATAGGTAAAAAATGCCTCATTGCATCTCAAACGGGAATTGCAGGTTGCGTAATCATTGAAGACGAAGTAACACTCTGGGGACAAGTTGGCACAACGAGTGGCATTACTATTGGTACAAAAGCAGTAATAATGGGGCAAACTGGAGTTACAAAATCTGTAGAAGGAGGAAAATCCTATTTTGGAACGCCAATTCAAGAATCAAGAGAAACCTTGAAGCAATTAGTAAATATTAAAAAAATTCCAGAAATTCTGCAAAAATTAAAATAAAATGAATGCAAAAAAATTAGTTCAGGATTTCTACAAATCCGATGCGATTATAAACTGTGAAATTTTAAAAGATTTTTTGCATCCAGAAGTTATTTTAGAATGGAACAGTAGCAAAGGATTCATCAAAATGAATTATCAAGAATTAATGATTTTAACCGAAAAAATGAGCAAAGCCTATATTGATTCTAAAATTAAAATTAAGCATCTTGTAAAACAAGGAAATATGGTTTCGGTTAATTATTCACATTTTATAAAAACATTCGAAAATCCTAAAGAAGAAATGCTTTTGGCCTATTTCTTTGCAATTTGGGAAGTAAAAGACGAGAAATTATACAAATGTTATCAAATGAGTCAACTTTCGTAAAAACATGTTTAAAATTTGTTAATTTGAAATCTATTATCTGAAAACTGCAATTTTTTCTGCTTTTTTACTTTCGGAATAGTCATAAAAACCTTCGCCTGATTTTTGGCCTAATTTTCCTGCTCGAACCATATTGACTAACAACGGACAAGGAGCATATTTTGGGTTTTTGAAACCATCATACATCACATTTAAAATGGCTAAACAAACATCAAGTCCAATAAAATCTGCCAATTGCAATGGTCCCATTGGTTGTCCCATACCGAGTTTCATAACGGTATCGATTTCGTAAACACCAGCAACTTTGTTGTATAAAGTTTCGATGGCTTCGTTGATCATTGGCATTAAAATTCTGTTGGCTACAAATCCTGGATAATCATTTACTTCTACTGGAGTTTTACCTAATTTTTCGGACAATTCCATGATAATTTTCGTAACTTCATCAGATGTGTTGTAACCACGAATAATCTCGACCAATTTCATAATTGGCACCGGATTCATAAAATGCATTCCGATAACTCTTTCAGGATGAGCAACAACCGAACCAATTTGAGTAATCGAAATTGATGATGTATTTGTCGCTAAAATCGTGTTGTGTGCACAAGCATCGTTCAATTGTTTGAAAATGTTGAGTTTCAATTCTACATTTTCGGTTGCGGCTTCAACCACTAAATCTACTCCAACAACTCCATCTTTTAGGTCGGTATAAGTAATTATGTTGGTGATTGTTTTGGCTTTATCGGCTTCTGTGATTGTTCCTTTGGCAACCATTCTGTCCAAATTGGTGGCGATTGTTGCCATTCCTTTATCGAGAGATTTTTCGGAAACATCGATTAATTTTACTGTAAAACCTGATTGTGCAAAAGTATGCGCAATTCCGTTACCCATTGTTCCTGCTCCGATTACTGCTATTGTTTTCATTATTTTTTATTAAAAGATTTTAAAATTTAAAGATTGAAATATTCTATTTTTTCATTGATTCAATGATCTGATAGGCAACTCTCAAAGCATTAGTTCCATCTTTTAGAGTTACAACTGGCGAAGTATTGGTATTTATTGCATTTGCAAAACTTTCTAATTCGTCAAGAATGGCATTATTTTGTTCTACCTCTGGATTCGAGAAATATATTTGTTTTTTGACACCTTCGGCATTTTGCAGAATCATATCAAAATCGCCCGGAACTTCAGGTGCATCTTTCATTTTTACGACTTCGCATTTTTTTTCTAGAAAATCGACCGATATGTATGCATCTTTTTGAAAGAAACGTGATTTACGCATATTTTTCAAAGAAATTCTACTTGAAGTTAAATTGGCAACACAACCATTTTCGAATTCAATTCGAGCATTTGCAATATCTGGCGTGTCCGAAATTACCGCAACTCCGCTGGCATGAACGGCTTTAACTTTGGATTTCACGACACTCAAAATCGCATCAATATCGTGAATCATTAAATCTAAAACAACTGGAACATCGGTGCCTCGCGGATTAAACTCAGCCAATCGATGGGTTTCGATAAACATTGGGTTTTCGATTATATTTTTGGTTGCAATAAATGCAGGATTGAACCTTTCGACATGACCAACTTGACCTTGAACCTTAAATTCATTTGCCAAAGCAATAATTTCCTCGGCCTCTTCGACGGTATTCGAAATAGGTTTTTCGATAAAAACGTGTTTCCCGGATTTTATAGCCACTTTAGCACATTTAAAATGAGAAAGCGTTGGCGTAACAATATCAATAACATCGACAGCGTGAATTAATCGGGCAATAGTATCGAATTGTGTGTAACCAAATTCCTTTGCAATTTTTTCTCCGTTTTCGTGATTTTCGTCATAAAAACCTACTAATTCGTATTTTTCTGATTGTTGCAACAATCGTAAATGTATTTTTCCGAGATGACCAGCACCTAAAACGCCAACTTTGAGCATAGAAATAATTTTTATCAAAAATAAGTTTTTTTGTTCAAAGTTTAAGGTTTAAAGTTTAAAGTTTTAAATGAATATTTATGGTTTAATTTACGGGAATACATAAAATTCATTAAATTGTTTTGTAACATTTTCAATAATTTTGTATCCAAAGAAAAACCAGTAACAGAATACATGAAATTTAAAGAAATTTACAAAACCTATTGGCAAAAAATCTACAGGGTTTGTCGTGGCTATGTCAACGATGATGACTGGGCAAAGGACATTGCTCAAGACACCTTTGTCATTGTCTATAACAAACTAGATACTTTTCAAAACCAATCCGAAATTAGTACTTGGATTTTTAGAATCGCAGTCAACAATTGTTTGCGACAACTTGAAATTCAAAAACGATTGCCAAAATCGAAACTTGTAGATAATTTATTTCAACAAGAAGAAATCATGAACGATACCAAAATTGAATTTTTATATAAATCAATTAATGGATTAAAAGAAATCGATAGAATCATCATTTCACTCGAACTCGAAGATATCAAACAAGCAGAAATCGCAAATATTGTTGGAATTTCTGAAGCAAATGTTCGTGTAAAAATCCACAGAATAAAAGAAAAACTAACCGAAAAATTCAAAAATTATGACAGAGATTAATTTTAAAGAAATTTGGCAAAATCAACAAATTGATTCCAATATAGATGCAACAATTCAAAAATCTAAAGTTGAAAATAAAAAAATCCGAAATAAAATAATCATTCAAAGTCTTATTTTATTTGCTACTGCGATTTACATAATAGGGATTGTTTATTATTTTCAGCCCAAAATGATAACTACCAAAATTGGAGTCGTTTTGACCATTTTAGCAATTGTAATTCAATTGATTGCGAATAAAAATTTAATTAAAAAAACAACTAATTTCGAAAATTCAAATGCTGAATTCTTAAATAATTTATTGATTTTCAAGAAACAACAAGAAATTTCACAAACAAAAATATTGTCTATTTATTATATTTTATTGAGTTTTGGAATTTTACTTTACATGATAGAATATGCAGTCCGAATGCAACTCATTTGGGCAATTTTGACTTACGTTTTGACCATTTCATGGTTTGCAATTGGTTGGTTTTACTTACGACCAATGCATATCAAAAAACAAAATAAAAAAATAAATGCCATAATCGAAAATTTTGAAAATATAAAAAATCAATTTTCTGAATAATTTTTGTAACATTTTAGATTTTCTTGTATCAAAAGACAAATACTCTAAAATTTATAATCATGAAAAAATTAATTTT
The DNA here is from genome assembly GCA_043738745.1 of Bacteroidota bacterium. GTDB lineage: Bacteria > Bacteroidota > Bacteroidia > Flavobacteriales > Flavobacteriaceae > Flavobacterium. The sequence continues at coordinate 24,429 of JAYUFL010000157.1, read as the reverse complement.
ATTATTCAGTTTCATTATAACATTTCAAAATAGTAAAGCACAAGAATTGTATTGCAAAACGTTTGGAAATACAAAAGATATTCCAGTATTATTTCTTCACGGTGGACCAGGTTACAACTGTGCGAGTTTTGAGGTTTCGACGGCACAAAAACTTTCAGAAAATGGTTTTTATGTAATTTTATATGATCGTCGTGGCGAAGGAAGATCTATCGATTTAAATGCAAAATACAATTTTCAAGAAACTTTCGATGACATAAATAGGATTCTCAAAAAATATCAAATCAAGAAAATTAATCTCATTGGACATTCCTTTGGAGGAGTTGTGGCGACATTATTTTCAGGAAAATATCCTCAAAATGTGAATGCAACAATTTTAGTTAGTACGCCAGTTGCCTTGCAAGAAACGTTTAGAACCATTTTGACTAGTTGCCGAAAAATCTATACCGAAAAACAAGACCAAACTAACTTGAATTATATTGATATGATTGAAAAAATGGATAAAAACTCTTCGGAATATTATTCATATTGCTTTGGTCATGCCATGCAAAACGGATTTTATTATCCAAAAAAATTGAGTGAAGAAGCAAAACTAATTTATACAAATTGCAACAAAGAAGATGCTTTCAAGAACGCAAAACTCATGACCAATGAGCCGCCAGAAGGTTTTTTGAAATATGAAAAATACACGTCAATTGATTTAACCGAAAATATAAAAAAATTAGTTTCTAAAAACGCTAAAATCTACGCAATATATGGCAAAGAAGATGGTTTGTATTCTCAAAAACAAGTTCAAGAGTTATCAACCATAATAGGTAATCAAAACCTTAACTATTTTGAGAATTGCTCTCATAGTGTTTTTATTGACCAACAACAACTGTTTATAACTTCCTTGAAAACATTTTTAAAATAAAATCTCAAAAAACGGCAATCTATTTTGGAGTTTTTTTTTGAATTATAGTTTTATTTTTAATTTTAAAACCTATTTTTACCAAAAACAAACTACCCAAATTGAAAGATACTTCCAAACATCAAGGGCTTCGAAATCAGTTAGTAAAACTTTTACAAGAAAAAGGAATTACCGATTTGAAAGTGCTCGATGCGATTAAAAAAATACCCAGACACTTGTTTTTGAATTCGAGTTTCGAGGATTATGCCTATCAAGACAAGGCTTTCCCGATAGGAGCAGGGCAAACTATTTCGCAACCCTACACGGTGGCTTTTCAAAGTCAATTATTAGAAATTCAAAAAGACCACAAAATTCTCGAAATTGGAACAGGTTCAGGTTATCAAACGGCGGTTTTGTGCTTGATGGGAGCCAAAGTTTATAGCATTGAACGCCAAAGTGAATTGTTCAAGCAAACTCAAATTTTGTTGCCAAAAGTTGGCATTCGCCCAAAACATTTATCGTTTGGCGATGGTTACAAAGGTCTAGAAAATCATGCTCCGTTTGACAGTATTATTGTTACTGCTGGTGCGCCAATAATCCCAAATGCCTTGATGGCACAATTAAAAATAGGCGGAAGACTTGTTATTCCCGTTGGAGATAAAGACCAAATTATGACTTTACTAATTCGAAAAAACGAAACCCAATTCGAGAAACACGAATTTGGAGATTTTAAATTTGTACCTTTATTGGAGAATAAGAATTAAAATTCAGCATTTTTTGAATCATTCCTAGAAATTTGTTATTAAAAAGCCTTTTTAATTCGATCTAAATCTCGTTTTGTGTCTTGTTCTTTCAATGATTCTCGCTTGTCGTAAGTTTTTTTACCACGACAAAGCCCAATGTCTAGTTTTGCTAAACCTTTTTCGGTAGTATGCAATTTTAGAGGCACGATTGTTAAACCTTTGGCTTGAACATTTTTTGCTAAAGACTTTAGTTCTCTTTTGTTGAGTAATAGTTTTCGTTCGCTTCTGGCTTTATGATTGAATTGATTTCCGAAAGCATATTCTTCTATATTGGTATTTATTGCGAAGAGTTCGTTATTGGAATTAAATTCGCAAAAACTCTCTGTTATATTGGCTTTACCCAAACGAATAGATTTTATTTCGGTTCCAGCCAAAACGATTCCAGCGGTATAAGTTTCGAGAATTTCGTAATCGAAACGGGCTTTTTTATTGAGAATATTGACAACTTTTAACATATATTGCAAATGTAACAACAAATCTATCAATTGGCAATAATTTTTTGGATTTGATTTTTATATTTGTAAAATGGAAAACATTCAGAAAAACAATCCGCTTCACGGAATAACTTTGCAACAAATTCTTGAAAAATTAGTCGGATTCTATGGGTTTGATACTTTGTCTGAATTAATAAAAATAAAATGTTTTACGGACAATCCATCAATAAAATCGAGTTTAACTTTTTTGAGAAAAACCGATTGGGCTCGAAAAAAAGTCGAAGATTTGTTTGTGAGTACTTTGAATAAATTTTAGAGTTTAGTTCTATTTCTTTTTAATAACGAATAAATAACGGAGTCCCAAAATTTACCTTGGGCAAATTCATTTTCAATAAAATGTGCTTCTTTAACAAAGTTATTTTTCTGCAAAACTTTCTCGGAAGCAAAATTTCTGGGATCAATTACGGCCTCAATCGAATGTAAGTTCATTACATCAAAACCATAATCCACAACCTTTCGAATTGCCTCGGAAACGATGCCCCGATTATGAAACTCGGGTAATAGCATATACCCAATTTCGGTTCTAAAATTTTCTTTTTGGATTTTATAATGCCCTATAATTCCTATGAGTTTTGGGTTGTTTTTTATGGTAATTGCCCAGTTAATTCCTTCGTTAGCATCAATTTTTTCATTAATTAGGGCTACATGAACCAAAGCATCCTCGATATTTTTAACTAATGGACGTGGAATATATTTCATGGTTTCGGCATTGCCGCGAAGTTGCATAATTTCATAAGTATCGTTTTTAGAAACGCGACGCAAAAGCAATCTTTCGGTTTCTAAATCCGGAAAAGGAGAAAAGTTTAGATCTAACATTTTTATAAAATTTCGATGGTAAAACTGCAACAAAACGGTTTATTTTTAACAGCAAATTGAATTCCTTCTTTTTCAACAATTTTTCCAGAGCAATTATTTGTATCCGAATAGCCGAACCAAGGTTCGATACAAATGAATTTTGCATTTGGTTTTGTCCAAATTCCCAGATTCGGAAAATCATCGAAATCAATTTTTATATTTGGTTTTTCATTTTCGATAATTGTGATTGATTTGGAATTTAATTTTTTAAAAATCAGCGCATCGTTTTCGAAAAGTGTATAGTCAAGAGGTAATTTTTTATTAAAAAGTTGAATTTTAGAGGTAGTTTCTGAAATTAAATCGTTTTTTAAACTATAACACAATAAATTCTCATCGTCATTAAATTCTAAACTATAATTGTTGAAATTATTTGGTAACGAAAATGCGGGATGCGCACCAATAGAAAAAGGCATTTTAGTTTCAGAATTATTGATAATATCGTAAGATATTTTTAGTTTCAGATTTTTTAATTCATATTTTAGATTCAATTCAAAATCAAAAGGATATACTTTTAGCGTTTCTTTGTTTGCTTTTAAAGAAAAAGCAATGGATTTTTCATTTGATTTTATAACCTCAAATTCCATATTTCTACCAAAACCATGTCGGTATAAATTATAGGTATTATTCTCATAAATATAAGAACCATTTTTTAAAGTTCCCACAATAGGAAATAAAACAGGCGAATGTCTGTTCCAAAACTCCAGATTTCCATCCCACATATGTTCAGTTTCGGACGATTTTAATGAAATGAGTTCTGCTCCTTTTGAATTGAAAATTGCTGTGAGAAGTTTGTTTTTTAAGATATATTCCAATTATTTTAATATTTGTGACGGGTTATAAATTTATCTTTTTATTAGCATTTGATAACATTTAATTATGTTAAATTTGTTTCGAATTTTGTAACAATTTTATAGATGTTACGTCCAAATAAAAACAATAAAATCAAAATTATGAAAAACATTTTTATTAAACTAACTTCTTTTGGAGTTTTGTTTCTTGTTTTTTCTTCAGTAAATGCTCAAGAAACTGCAACAAAGTCAAATTATAATTATCATGATGCTTTTGCCCCAGGATTTTATACCAAAAATGGTACAGAAACTCGTTCGGCAAGTGGACAGCCAGGTTCAAAATATTGGCAAAATAGAGCCGATTACAATCTTACGGCAAATTTAAACGAAAAAACAAGCGAAATTTCGGGAACCGAAACTTTAACTTACACAAATAATAGTCCAGATAAATTGGCTTTTTTGTGGTTAAACGTAGATCAAAATCTTTTTAAAGACGATTCAAGAGGCAACGCTGTTATTCCTGTTGGAGGAAGTAGAAATGGTGCCGATGGCGAAAAATTTAATGGAGGACACAATATTAAATCAGTAAAAGTTATCGAAACAGTTGGAGGTAAATTAGTCGAAAAAGATGTAAAATTTACAATTACTGATACTAGAATGCAAATTATACTTCCTCAAGAATTGAACGGAAACGGTACTTCGTTAAAAGTAAAAATAGATTTTTCTTTTATTTCTCCAATTTATGGTTCGGACAGAATGGGAATTCAAGATACTAAAAACGGTAAAATTTTTACAGTTGCACAATGGTATCCAAGAATGTGTGTATATGATGACGTTAAAGGTTGGAATACGCTTCCGTATTTAGGAGCAGGAGAATTTTATTTAGAATACGGCGATTTTGATGTCTCAATAACTGCACCAGCAAGCCATATTGTGGTTTGTTCAGGCGATTTATTGAATCCAGCAGAAGTATACACAACGGAACAACTAAAACGTTGGAGTTTAGCAAAAGCAAGTGACAAAACGGTTATGATTCGAACAGCAGAGGAAGTTACGAGTGCAAATTCACGTCCAACAGGAAAATCTACTTTGACTTGGAAATTTTCTATCAAAAATTCTCGTGACGTAGCTTTTGCCTCATCGGCTGCTTTTATGATAGATGCTGCAAAAATTAATTTACCTTCAGGAAAAAAATCTATAGCAATTTCAGCTTATCCAGTAGAAAGTGTTGGACAAGATGCTTGGAGCCGTGCTACCGAATATACTAAAACATCTATCGAAAATTACTCTAAAAGATGGTTTGAATTTCCTTATCCAGCAGCAACAAATGTAGCGGGTAACGAAGGTGGAATGGAATATCCAGGAATTGTTTTTTGTAAATATACTGATAAGTCCGAATCGCTTTGGGGAGTAACAGATCACGAATTTGGACATGGTTGGTTCCCAATGATTGTAGGTTCAAACGAGCGTCTTTTTGCTTGGATGGACGAAGGTTTCAATACATTTATTAACTCGATCAGTTCGCAAGATTTTAATAATGGTGAATACAAACAACCAGTAACTAACATGCACAGAATGGCCTCGGTTATTACAAATCAAGAAATGGAACCAATTTTCACTGCTCCAGATGGTTTGAAAGAAGCAAATCTTGGTATTTTAGCCTATTTAAAACCAGGTTCGGGTTTAACTACATTACGTGAGCAAATTCTTGGTGTAGCACGTTTTGACTATGCTTTTAGAACCTATACCGAACGTTGGGCTTTTAAACATCCAACTCCAGATGATTTTTTTAGAACTATGGAAAATGTATCTGGAGAAGATTTAAATTGGTTTTGGAGAGGTTGGTTCATTAACAATTGGCAGTTAGATCAAGCCATTACAAAAGTAAAATATATTAAAAACGATCCTACAAAAGGAGCAATTATTACTGTTGAGAATCTCGAAAAAATGGCAATGCCATTAATTTTAGACATGAAAACAAAATCAGGAAAAATAACTACAATAAAACTACCTGTAGAAATTTGGGAACGAAACAAAGAATGGTCTTTTAAATCTAATACAATCGAAGAAATCGAATCGATAACAATAGATCCGAACAATTCTTTTCCTGACATTAATCCTGCAAATAATGTATGGACATCTGGAAACGGATCAACCGAAAAAGATCTAATTTTGGATCCATATTTAGGAACTTTTTCTAGTAAGGAATTGCCAATAAAAATTACTTTTTCGGATGAGAATGGAACATTGATGGGAGAAGCAACTGGTCAAGGAAAATTTCCATTAGTAAATTCTGGAAAAGATAAATTCAAGATTGAAGGTGCTCCAATTGAAATTCAATTCAACGAAGCAAAAACCGAAATGACTTTATCTCAAGGAGGAAAAACATTTACATTTAGTAAAGACAAATAATTTTTATAAATTATTATATAAACTCCAATCGAAAGGTTGGAGTTTTTTTGTTGAAAATTGTTTACAATTGATAAATTTTTAATAATTGTATTACTTAACTTTGAGGAAAATTAAAAAATTAAAAAAATGAGTTTCTTAAAAAAAATATTTACTTCTTCGAACAATAAAAGCTCGAATAAGCCAATAGCTAAAATTAACATAAATTGGATTCCACTAACAGATTTAGGACAATTAATAGATATTCAAAATAATTCTCAAAAACCAATATTATTGTTTAAACACAGCACAACTTGTAGTATTAGTAGAATGGCATTGAAAAATTTTGAAACAAAATTCGATTTGAAAGATAAAATAGATACTTATTTTTTGGATTTACTAAAACATAGAACTATTTCGAATGAAATTGCTACTCAATTTGATGTTATTCACCAATCTCCACAAATTATTTTTATAAAAAATGGAGTTGCTATTTACAATACTTCTCATTCGGATATTGATGCAAGTAAATTAGAAAATTTTTTATAAAAAATGAGATCGGTCTATTATTACGATTTGTTATTAAAATTTCCAGTTTTTCTGTTGCGATTCGCTTAAGAATGTCCAAGCTACAATACGGCTCGTTTTTTGACCTTGTGACATATCAATAGTTTTTATTTCTACGGCTTGAACTTTGCTCAATGTTTTGTAGATATTTGATAAATTTTCTTTTTTGGAAACCAAAGTTGTAAACCATAAAACTTGCAACGGATATTTTGTAGATTCGTAAATCATTTGGGTTACAAAACCAATTTCACCACCATCGCACCACAATTCGGCATTTTGTCCACCAAAATTTAGAATTGGGTTTTTTGTTCGGATGTTTTCTAAATTATTAACTTTTCTAATTGAAGATTTTGTGGCTTCGGATTGCGAATTATGAAATGGTGGATTGCAAATAGTGAAAGCAAATTTATCTTCTGGCAAAATAATATTTTTGAAAATAAACCTAGATTCAACTTGCAATTGCAAACTTATTGCATCGATTAATTTTGGGTTTTGCTCAATTATTTTTTTACAATTTTGGATAGCATTTTCATCAATATCTGTTCCAACAAATGACCAACCGTAGATAGAATTTCCTAAAATTGGATAAATACAATTCGATCCTATCCCGATATCTAAGCCAACTACATTTTCTGTTTTAGGAATAATATCATTGTTTTTGATTGCCAACAAATCGGCTAAATAATGAATATAATCTACGCGTCCAGGAATTGGCGGACAAAGATAATAGTTGGGCAAATCCCAGTTTTGTATGTTATAATCCATCATTAAAATTGATTTGTTTAATGATTTTACGGCATTGGGATTACTAAAATCTATGGTATTTGTTTCAAACTCATTTACAAAAACATATTGCTTTAATTCTAAATTTGTTGTAATTAATTTTTCAAAATCATATCTAAATCGATGTAAATTTCTTGGATGCAAATTAATTTTTTCGGGCGTATTGTTCTCTTTCATTTTTCTTTATAGATGCAAAGATAGTTATTATAAATTGCTTACTTTTATAATGTAATAAATATTCAATAATGATTCCAAAAGTTAGGTTCAAAAAAAGATACTTTTTATATTTTATGGTTATTTCTTATATTCTATTTTGTCAAGCATGCATGACAATGCGAATGAATACAAAGGAAACTAGGTTATTTTTTGAAACTTCTAAATTAGATTTTTTAGATAAAGTTTTTGAGTTTGAAAATTTTAAAATTCATTATATCGAAACTGGAAGACCAGATAACCCAACTTTATTTTTTATTCACGGTTCGCCAGGAAGTTGGGATGCTTATAAAGATTATTTAAAAGACACTTTATTACTAAAAAAATATCGAATGATTGCTATTGATAGACCTGGTTTTGGTTATAGTAATTTTCAGAAGTCACAAAATTTATCAGAACAATCACGTATAATTACTAGTTTCATAAAATCTATAAATAATCAAAAACCAATCGTTTTAATTGGTCACTCAATGGGTGGGCCAGTTGTTGTGAAACTGGCAACTTTAGAACCAAAATTATATTCTAACTTAGTCATATTGGCTGGTGCGGTTGATCCTAAGGCAGAAACTCCAGAGTTTTGGAGAAGTATAATTATGAAAAAACCAATACGATACTTAATTCCAGGTGCATTACGAACCTCTAACGATGAATTGTGGTGGCTCAAACAGGACTTGTATGACATGCAACCAAACTTGAAAAAAATCATAAGCAATGTGTTGATAATTCATGGAACAATTGATCCTTTAGTTCCTTATAAAAACATGGCTTTTATGCAAAAAGAATTTATCAATGCTAAAAAAATTGATACAATTTCTATCAAAAAAGCTAATCATTTTATTCCGTGGGAACATTTTGACGAAATTAGAAATGCTTTGCTGAATTTGAAATTAGATTAATCTATGCATTCCATCAATAACAAATCGCCAGTTTGGTGTTCGATTTTTACGATTCCATCGTTTTCAACATGATTGCTGTTTCCGTTTCTATAACCCATTATTAGGGATTCATTTTTTAGTGGGTAAAATAAATTTTGGGTCGAAATACCAGAAACTTCTCCGATTGGAATCAATGAAATAATAGAATTTGTAGTGTACCATTTTTCAAATTTATTTGGAAGTAGGAAAATTTTAGAATAATCGTCAAGAATTACAATTTTTAATAAATTTCGATATTTTACGATATTTGTAATGTTTGCAAAAGTATGATCGGCACGTTTTCCAGTTGCCCAAACTACATTTACGGCTGGAATTTTTCTTTCGATTAAATAATCAAATGCTTTTTCGAGATCGGTTTTGTTTTGGTCTGGAACGTGGATAATTTCGATTGGAAATTGATTTTCTCGATATTTTTCGACATCTAAATTTCTATCAAAATCACCAATCAGAACATCAACCTTCAAGTCATAATTCATAACTCTTTCAATAGCGGAGTCTAGAACTATTATAAATGGAGACCATTCCAAAAGTTGTCCCAAAAGTTCTTGACTACATTCCGAACCATTAGCAATTATTAGTGCTGGTTCTTGATCGTCGCGAACAATATGGTGGGAAGACATTTTTTAATTTTTTTGTAATTTTCAATTATTGTACAGTATATGTTCTAATATCTGTTTCGGAAAGGCTAAAATATCCATATGGAAAATCGTTTTGATTTGCACTATTTGTAATATTTCCTCGAACCGAAACAGGTGGTGCTTGAAATGGACCTCCTCCTTGATTCCCTGATAAACTCAACAATATATTTAAATAATTATAGTAGTCTTGCGATATTCCAAAATGATTAATTTCTATAACATCTCCTTGTTTTAATTTGTCATCGAACGAGACACTAAAAAATGCATTTCCGTTATAGAATTGATCATCTGAAACATAATAATCTGGTTTTGAAGCGCTTGGATATTTATATTCAAAAAGATAATAATCGGTTGTGGTAGCAGGATCAATATAAATTGCTTTTATCTGAATTTTATTTCCAGAAATCCCACCTTTATTGTCCTGTGTTATGGTTTGAATTGGTGCAACCGGTTTTAGAATTTCTGTAGCGGTATAATTTTTTCCTTCGCTAGAAATACTTAGTTTATAAGTTTCGTTTAGTACTGGAATAAAATCTGTGCAAACATAATTTCCTGTATTTGGAACTTCAATAAAATTAAAAATAATATTACTACTATTGGTTACCGTTATAACTGCTCCTGAAACACTTGGAATAGAGTTTGAATAGAAATTTGCAGTTTTTGTTAATTTTATTTTTTGAATATTACCCAAAGTACCTTTTGGCCAAGTAAGAGCCGCTTCTACAACTAATTTAGGGTTTGCGGTATCCAACGGTATATCTACAACTTGTGTACAACTTGCAAATATTAGTATCGCAAGAATAAAGAATGTTATTTTTTTCATAATTTGATGTTCTTAAAATTTGAAATTGTAACTAACTGCTGGAACAATCCCAAATATTGAAGTTTTCACGGCTTCGTTGTTACCTGAGTCTGTATTTTGTTTGAAATTAATCGATGCTGCATTTCGTCGATTATACAAATTATAAATACTAAAAACCCATTCACTCTGCCATTTTCTATTTTTATTTTTGCGAGAAGTCAGTGTTGCAGACACATCCAAATGATGATAAAGCGGTAATCTATTTTCGTTTCTGAGTCCATAACTCGGAATTGTCAAGCCTAAATAGGTATATTGCCCGTTTGGATAAGTTGCTGGTTGACCAGTTTGTAATGCGAAATTAGCACCAAAACTCCATTTATCGTTTAGTGTATAAGACGTTGTTACGGCTAAATTATGAGTTTTATCGTAAGCAGAGTTATACCAATTTCCGTTATTAATTCCCACTTCGGTAGCAGTTCGACCAGGTGTTTGTTGCTCTGATTTCGAAAGCGTGTAGGAAATCCAACCCGAAAAATCACCTTTGTTTTTGCGGAGCATAAATTCTAAACCATAGGATCTCATGCGTCCGTTTAGAATAATTCTTTCGATATTGTCGTTGGCGATCAAGTTGGCTCCATCGATATAATCAATTCGATTTTGAATTTTTTTATAAAAACTTTCAATTTCAATAGAATAATCTTCATCATGAAAATTAACATAATATCCTGCGGCAACCTGATCTGCAATTTGTGGCTTAATAAAATTATCACTTGGAGTCCAAACATCCAGTGGAGTGGGCGATGAGGTATTGGATATAAGTTGTAAATATTGTATCATACGGTTGTAACTTAATTTAATAGACTTATCATCGGATAAGGAATAAGAAGCCGAAAATCGAGGCTCTAGATAGTTATATGTTTTTATATTCTGATTACTAGAGTATGTTGTTGAACTAATTGGAGTTCCTTCTGAATAGATTTGTAAACTCGAGTCGTATGCAACAGGTTGATTGTTGGCATATTGATAGACTTTGGATGCACCAAGCCTAGAAAACATACTGTACCTTAAACCATAAGCAACAGAAAAACGATTCGATATTTTGCTTTCGGCATCAATATATAGTGCGGGTTCGAAGGCATTTTTTTTATCTAATTGTCTAAAATTAATTCCAGAACTTGAGTTTGATGGTGATAATGTTCCGGGATTAAAATTATAATAAATACCGCTAATTCCAAAATTAAGTTTTATTCTATCAGAAGTATAACTCTTAAAATCGTATTTAACATTATAGTTTTTTATTCCCGAATCCCAACTAAACCCAACATTGTCAATAGTAAGTCCATAGTAATAATCGCTGTAAATAAGCGATAAGTTAGAAAATAGTTTATCGGAGAATAAATGATTCCAGCGCAAGTTTAAAATTGCATTTCCATAAGTATTAACAAAACTTTTATTAATTCCAAATACATCACGACCAAAATATCCAGATAAATATAAGTTATTTTTTTCGTTAATTTTGTAAGATAATTTGGTGTTTAAATCATAAAAATAAGCGGTATTGTTTTTTTGCTCTTCCGAAAGTTTCAAAAATAAATGCGCATAGGATGCACGACCGCCAACCAAAAACGAACCTTTTTGTTTTAGAATTGGACCCTCGGCAAGTAACCGGCTCGAAATTAGACCAATTCCTCCATTAAGAGCAAAATTTTTGCTATTACCGTCCTTTTGATAAATTTCTAAAACCGATGAGGCTCGACCACCAAAACGTGCTGGAATTCCGCCTTTGTAAAGTTTTAAATCCTTGATAGCATCGGGATTAAAAACAGAGAAAAAACCAAAAACATGAGACGAATTAAATATTGTTGCTTCGTCCAAAAGTATTAAATTTTGATCCGCTCCACCACCTCGAACATTAAAACCCGATGCGCCTTCGCCAGCATTTGTTACACCCGGAAGTAGCAAAATAGATTTTAAAACATCGACTTCACCCAAAACTACTGGCATTTTTTTGATGGTTGCAATCGAGAGTTTGTTAACGCTCATTTCGGGTTTTCGGGTATTGGTTTTTGTTTTTTCCAGCACTACAACTTCTTTTAGTTCTTCTCCGTTACTATCGCCCAGCGAAAAATTCTTTTTTGTGTTTTCGGTCAAAGAAACCTTTAGTTCTTGGGTTTGATAACCAACATAACTTACCGAAACAGTATAATCACCTTTTGGTAGTGTTATGGAATAAAATCCGTATTCGTTTGTAGTTATATAAGATTTTGTTTCGGGAATCGACACATTTACTCCAATGAGAGTTTCATTACTTTTAGAATCTGAAATAGTTCCAAAAAGAGTATATTTTTGTTTTGTGGATTCTGTTCCATTATTATTTTGAGAATAAGAATTTAATATTCCAATAAAAAATAAGATAGGCAGGAGTATTTTTATTTTATAATTCATGTATTAAACTTTACAATTAAGACGCAAATTTCAGTGTTATATTACAGATTTATTGTTAAATTTAGGTTAATAAAAATATATTATAATAGCATAAGGTATAACTCTTAATCTTTCTTTATTTCTCCAGAACCTGATATTTTTATATCTTTAATTTTTGGGTCGCCCGAATAAAAAATGTTTCCTGAACCCGAAATTCTTGCGTTCAGATTTTCAGAACAATTGATTTTTATGTTGCCAGAACCCGATATTCCTGCATCAACATCCTTTGCAAGTAAATCATTGGCAGTAATATTTCCAGAACCCGAAATTTTTGTAGTTAATTTATCAACTTTTCCTTTTAATCGAACATCTCCAGAACCAGATAGTTTAACCTCTAAATCAGTAGCATCAACATCAAGGTTTAAGTTACCAGAACCAGATAAAGTAGCAGTTAGTTTATCGTTTTTTATTTGATTTTTGGTATTTACATCTCCTGAACCAGATAACGAAACTGCACTTATTTTATCGAATGGAATAGTTACTAAAATTTTCATGTTTCTACTAGGTTGCAAATTTTTACCTTTTTCTTGATAAATTCTCAAAGTCGTTTTTTCAACTTCAATCTTTATAAAAGGTAGTAGGTTTTCTTCGGCTTGTACTGAAATTTCTCCTTCTTTACCAGCAACTAAATCAACGTCATATAAACCTTGAAGTTTTATATCATCGTACTCTGCAGTGTTCCTCTTTTCTATTTTTTGGGTTCCGTTTCCTTTAATTTTTTCACCCATTCCCCAATTTTGGGCGTTCGCAAATGTGTTTGCGAATAAAAATACTACAACTGATAATCTGATTGAATTTTTCATAAAATAATTTTATAAATGATATAGTTTTTTGATTAAATTAATATTAAGGTTACTTTGTCTATCTAAAATCTCTCCTCTTTTTGTCCCATCATCATCAAGAATGCTTTCAAGAAATCGTCTATTTCGCCGTTCATAACGCCATCAACATTGCTGGTTTCATAACCCGTTCGAACATCTTTTACTAATTTATATGGTTGCATAACGTAGTTTCGGATTTGCGAACCCCATTCGATTTTCATTTTTCCTGCCTCGATATCGTTGCGTTGCTCGAGTTGTTTTTTCAATTCGATTTCGTACAATTGAGATTTCAACATTTGCATGGCTCGATTGCGGTTGTCATGTTGCGATCGGGTTTCGGAACATTGAATCTGAATTCCCGATGGTTTATGAACCAACTGAACTTTGGTCTCTACTTTGTTAACATTCTGACCACCAGCACCGCTTGATCGTGCAGTTGTAATTGTAATATCGGCTGGATTAATTTCGATTTCAATCGTATCATCGACCAACGGATAGACGTATACCGATGCAAACGAAGTATGTCGCTTGGCATTGCTGTCAAACGGAGAAATTCGCACCAATCGATGAACTCCGTTTTCGCATTTCAAATATCCAAAACTGTAATCGCCTTCAATTTCTAATGTTACGGTTTTTATACCCGCAACATCACCTTCTTGGTAATTGAGTTCTTTGATTTTGTAGCCGTATTTCTCGGCCCACATCATGTACATTCGCATGAGCATACTTGCCCAATCGCAACTTTCGGTTCCGCCAGCACCAGCCGTAATTTGGATTACAGCAGACAAAGTATCGCCTTCTTCGGAAAGCATATTTTTGAATTCGATTGCTTCTATAAATAGGTTTGTAGTGTCGTATTGCTCGTCGAGTTCTTCGCCAGAAAATTCGCCTTCTCGATAAAATTCATAGGCAAGTTGCAACTCATCGGACATTTCGATGGCTTTGTTGTAATCTTCGACCCATTTTTTCTTGTTTCGGAGGTTTTTGACTGTTATTTCGGCTTCCTTGGCGTTATTCCAAAAGTTGGGAGCAAAAGTTTTTTCTTCTTCGTTGTGAATTTCGATTAGTTTGGCATCAACGTCAAAGATACCTCCTCAACGCACCAAGACGCTCCACAATACCTTTTATTTGTTCGGTATTTGTCATAAAATGTTGTAATTTTGTAATTTGTTTTGTAATTTGAAGCCAATCCTGCTATTCGTTTCAAGTCCTCATTTCAAAAACTATTTTTCTGAACCAAAAAACGAACTTCCGCTGTTCGTTGTTTTTTGCCAAGAAAAAATCAGTTTTTCAAATTCCGGGCTTTTCACTACTATCAGGGCTAAAAAACCCAAATAATAAAACAAAAGTAAACTTTTTGATTGAAATATGGAAATAAATTTAATAAGTGACACAGTTACCAAACCATCGCCAGAGATGTTGAAATATATGTTTAATGCCAAAGTTGGTGACGATGTTTTTAAGGCAGACCCGACGGTTAATGAGTTTGAGGCTCGTGTTGCAGCAATGTTTGGCATGGAATCTGCACTATTTTTCCCATCTGGAACAATGGCAAATCAAACCGCAATAAAGTTGCACACCCAACCTGGCGAACAGATTATTGCAGATAAATGGTCGCACATTTATTTGTATGAAGGTGGTGGAGCATCGTTCAATAGTGGCGTTTCGTTTAATTTAGTCGATGGAAATCGGGGAATGATTACTGCCGAGCAGGTTCGTGATGCGATTCAAGATCCTGAAAATATTCATTACCCAAAAACGTCGTTGGTTAGTATAGAAAACACAACAAACAAAGGAGGTGGCGCATGTTATGAACTCGACGAATTGCGAAAAATTAAGCAAGTTTGTGTCGAAAATAATTTAAAATTGCACTTAGACGGTGCCAGATTGTGGAATGCTTTAGTTGCCAAAAACCAATCTCCGAAAGATTTTGGAGCCATTTTTGACTCGATTTCGATTTGTTTTTCTAAAGGTTTAGGTGCGCCAGTTGGTTCAATTTTGGTATCGGATTCAGCGACTATGAAACGTGCTTTGCGTGTTCGAAAATTGTTTGGCGGTGGTATGCGACAAGCAGGATATTTGGCTGCTGCTGGAATTTTTGCATTGGATAATAATATGGAACGCTTGTTCGAAGACCATCGCAGAGCAAAAGAATTAGGCGATGTTTTGCGCAAACAATCGTGGGTTTCTAAAGTTGAACCAATAGAAACAAATATTGTTATTTTCGAAATTAATCACGATTTAGACGGAAATGAAGTCATGGAAAAATTGAAACAAAAAGGAATTTCAATGATTTCGATGGGTCACGGAAAATTGCGAATGGTCACACATTTGGATTACCGCGAAGTTATGCATAGTTATGTTTTGGAGACTTTAGGGAAATTGTTTTAATATTAACTCAATCAGGGTTTTAAGCCCTGACTGAGTTTTGAAAATATTATTTAAACAAATCCTCCATTCCTGGAATCATTGGCATATCGACTTTTGCAACTGCATCGATTTCGGTTTGGTTTACGTTTGCTGCTTTAGCGAGTGCTTTGTTCATTACCAAAATCAAATAATCTTCGAGTTGTTCTTTATCTTTTAACAATTCGTCATCGACAGATATACTTTTTACTACCGAGTTGGCTGTTAAAGTAACTTTTAACAATCCGTCCGAACTTTGTTCGTCTATTAAAACCGAGTTCAAACGTATTTTTGTTTCTTCTAATTTACGTTGGGTTTCTTGCATTTTACCCATCATTCCCATTAAATCCATGTTTGTATTTATTTTTTTGTAAAATTAATTAAAATTCTGTGAATCTGTTATTAAAAAAGTTTTTTAATCTATTTTTGTATTTCAAATAAACCATAAAATGCCTAAAAATTTACTTCCGCCAATTGCTAAAATAATTCCTAAAAAACTGAAAAAACACAACGATATTCGAACCGATAATTACTATTGGCTCAACAATCGCGAAAATCCCGAAGTTATTGATTATCTGAACAAAGAAAACGAATATTACAACGAAATGACTTCGCATACGAAAGATTTTCAGAAGGAATTATTCGAGGAAATGAAAGCCAGAATCAAGGAAGACGACGAGTCGGTCCCGTATTTTTATAACGAATATTTTTATATAACTCGCTTCGAAAAAGGGCAAGATTACCCTATTTATTCTCGAAAAAAAGGAAGCCTTTCGGCAAAAGAAGAAATCCTTTTTGATTGTAACATTCTCGCCAAGGACAAACCTTTTTTTCAACTCGGTGGTTTGAGTATTTCGCCAAATAATAAAATGGCCATTTTTAGTTTCGATATTGTTGGTCGTAGGATTTATACCATTCAAATAAAAAACCTTGAAACTAACGAAATTCTTTCAGATTTGATTGAAAACGTAACAGGATCAGCCGTTTGGGCAAATGATAATCATACTATTTTTTATTCCAATCAGGACGAAAAAACCTTGCGATCCGATAAAATTTTCAAACATAAATTAGGTTCAAAACAAGTTGATGATGAACTTATTTATTTCGAAAAAGACGAAACATTTTCGGTTGAAATCGCAAAATCTAAATCCAGAAAATACCTAGCAATCGAGTGTGGAAGCACGCTAACCACCGAATATCAGATTCTAGAAGCAGATAATCCTGACGGAAATTTCCGAATGTTTCAAAAACGAGTTCGAGGTTTGGAATACAGCATTAATCATTATGGCGATAGTTTTTATATCTTGACAAATGCCGACAAAGCAGAAAATTTCAAATTAATGAAAACCAACGAAAACAAGACTTCCAAAACCAATTGGACAGAAGTTATTGCGCATCGCAACGACGTTTTGTTAGAAGATATCGAAATTTTCAAGGATTTTTTGGTTGTCGAGGAACGCACAAATGGTTTGATAAAAATGAAAATCATGCCATGGAGTGGAGAAGGAGCGTATTATTTGCCTTTCGAATCCGAAACGTACTCAGCATTTACTGGTTCTAACGTAGATTTTGATACCGATATTTTACGATATTCCTATCAATCATTGGCTACTCCAAGTTCGGTTATTGATTTTAATATGAAAATTAAAGTCAAAGAAATTAAGAAAGAACAACAAGTTCTGGGTGGAAAATTTGATAAAAATAATTATAAAGAAGAACGCGTTTGGGCAACTGCTCATGACGGAATAAAAGTCCCGATTTCGTTAATTTACCGAAAGGATTTGCAAAAAAATGGATTAAACCCATTATTGCAGTATGCTTATGGAAGTTATGGATATTCAATGGATTGTAATTTTTCATCAACAAGATTATCATTGCTAGATCGTGGATTTATTTTTGCTATTGCACACATTCGTGGAGGCGAGGATTTAGGCAGAAATTGGTACGAAACCGGAAAATTATTAACCAAAAAAAATACGTTTACCGATTTTGTAGATTGCTCTAAATTCTTGATTTCAGAAAAATATACATCAGCCCAACATTTATATGCCGAAGGCGGATCGGCAGGAGGATTATTAATGGGCGCTATTGCAAACATGAACCCAGAATTGTACAACGGAATCATTGCGCAAGTTGCTTTTGTAGATGTTATTACCACAATGCTCGATGATTCTATCCCATTAACCACTGGCGAATACGACGAATGGGGAAATCCGAACAAAAAGGAATTTTATGATTATATGTTGTCCTATTCGCCTTATGATAACGTGAAATCGCAAGATTATCCTAATATGTATGTTTCCACAGGACTGCACGATTCGCAGGTGCAATATTGGGAACCCGCAAAATGGGTTGCGAAATTACGTACATTAAAAACAGATAATAACCAACTTTTTCTAGATACAAACATGGATGCGGGTCATGGTGGCGCATCTGGAAGGTTCGAAGCATTAAAAGAATTGGCAAAAGAATTTGCTTTTTTGCTAGATTTAGAAAAAACTACAAAATAAACAGAAAATTGGTTAAATTTGCAAGGTTTAAACCCTGATATGAAAGAAGAAATACAAGCATATAATAATATTTTAGAGTTAATTGGTAACACGCCACTCATTAAAATCAATAAAATTACCGAAGGTTTAAAAGGTAATTTTTTTGCTAAAGTAGAGGCTTTTAATCCTGGTCATTCGTCAAAAGACCGAATTGCTTTGTATATTATTGAAGAAGCCGAACGTAAAGGAATTCTTTCGCCAGGACAAACCATCGTTGAAACAACATCTGGAAATACTGGTTTTAGTATTGCAATGATTGCAATTATAAAAGGTTACAATTGTATTTTGGCCGTTAGTAATAAATCTTCGAAAGACAAAATAGATATGTTGCGAAGCATGGGCGCAAAGGTTTATGTTTGCCCAGCAGCCGTAGCAGTCGATGATCCTAGATCATATTACAGTGTTGCGAAACGTTTACACGAGGAAAACAAAGGTTCTGTTTACATCAATCAGTATTTTAATGAGTTAAATATTATAGCACACTACAAATCGACAGGTCCAGAAATTTGGGAACAAACGGCTGGAAAAATTACTCATTTTGTATGTTGTTCTGGAACTGGAGGAACAATTTCTGGCGTTGGGAAATATTTGAAAGAAAAAAATCCAAATATTAGAATCCTTGGAGTTGATGCTTTTGGTTCGGTTTTAAAGAAATTTCATGAAACTAAAGAATTTGATTCTAACGAAATTTATCCATATAGAATCGAAGGTTTAGGTAAAAATTTGATTCCATCTGCAACAAATTTCGATGTAATTGACAAATTTATCAAAGTTACCGACGAAGAAAGTGCACATTCGGCAAGAGAATTAACCAAAACCGAAGGAATGTTTCTCGGATATACATCAGGAGCAGTAATTCAAGCCATAAAACAATATGCCGAAGCAGATGAATTTAATGAATGTAGTAATATTGTTGCACTTTTGCCCGATCATGGTTCGCGTTATATGAGTAAAATTTATTGTGATGAGTGGATGAATGATCAAGGTTTTTTTGATAGTATAAACGAAGTTGATGTTCAAAAAATTGAATATGTTGTGTGATTTTTATTTTTAATTTGTAATGATAATTTAATTATCTTGAGTTAATTAAGTTTCCATTCCTGAAAATCGGGCTCCACATAAATCCATTTTACTTCTGGGTGAATATTTCGGAGTTGTTGCTCTAAATCATTAATCAAATGACTTATCTCTTGTGTATTGATATTAGGAATACATTTAATTTTCATACAAACTAAAACTTCTCCCGGACCTTGTTGAATTGTTCTGCAGTGAATTAGGGAGTCGATTTGTGCATTTTTGGTAATTAATGTTTCGATAGATAAATTGATTATTGGATCTGCGCTTTCTCCGATTAGTAAAGATTTTACCTTTACAGATAAAAAAACTGCAACTAAAATCAATACAATTCCTATGGCAAGCGAACCCACAGCATCATAGCGCCCATCGCCAGTATAGTAGGAGGTTAGCATGGCAATAAGCGCAAGTAACAAGCCTAGTACTGCTGCTGCATTTTCTCCAAAAATTACTATTAAGTCGCTATCTTTGGTAAACCATAAATAACTAAAAAATTTTTTACTACCTTTTCGTTTTTTTAGTTCTATAATATTTGAAAATAATGCGTATCCTTCTAAACAAATCGAAAAAAGTAAAATTCCAATTCCCCAACCAATTTCTTTTACAGGTTCGGGCGAGTTGAATTTATGAATTCCTTCGTAGATTGAAAACATTCCACCGATAGAAAACAAAAGCATAGCAACCATGAAAGACCAAAAATAAACCGACATTCCATATCCAAACGGATGTGTATCGTCGGCTGGTCGTTTGGATTGTTTGATTCCAACTAATAGCAAACCTTGGTTGGCGCAATCAGCAAAGGAATGAATAGTTTCTGCCAACATTGCACCAGAGCCTGTCATAAAAGCGGCAAATCCTTTGGAAACTACGATTAGAAGATTAACAATGAGACTTTCTATAACATGCTTAATACCTTGATTATCAGATTTTTTTGATTTTTGATTTTTGGACATCGTATTGAATTTTAAAAATCTAAAAATAGATATTTTGAACTGATTTATTGATTTTTTTTCATAAAAAAACCTGCAAATAAATTGGCAGGTTTTGAAAACACAAAAATAGGTTAGTTGTAAAATGTACTATTCCAAATTGCAGTATTGAAATTTTTTCCTTTCCAGAAACAAAAATATAAAGCAATTGCAGAAAGTGATTTGAAAATGAATAAACACGAGACAACTTTAAATAAATCTTCATTACCTGGTCCAAAAAAGTTACCTGGAATTATAATGGCAATAAACAAACTTATTACTAATAAAAACAACATCAAACTGCTAAAATCACGAAATGGTCTAACCGCAATTTTCCTAAAAATATTTACATCGTTTCCCCATTTGTGAATTAAATAATAATAATCATTTCCCATTGGAGCGAACAATAGCGGGTCATCATAATTCTTCAATTGAAAGAGTTTTGATGGTGCCATGATTTTAAAGCCACTTAAATCTGTACCATGATTTTGCTCTAAATACTTGATTTTTGTAATGGCTTCTTCTGGAATATCGTTTTTGAAATAGGAACTGTCAAGAAAACGCAAGCGATAATCAATACAAATATTTTTTATTTGCTCAACATGAAAAATTTTATCGGTTTCGAGCAAATCAAAATCAAAGTTATTCTGTTTTGTTGAACTTTCTGATTTTATCTTATTGTTGATTCCCTTTCTCAATTCATTATCAGCATCTAATAATGATTTAATTTCCTGTAAAAAATCTGTTTTTTTGTCGTCTTTCTTACGATAAATCAGTAATTCGGTTTCTAAATTTCTTCTACTTAAAGCCATAACTATCAAATTTACATAAATTGCTTATTATCAATCTATATATCTAAATTATGAAATGTTTTTCAAAAAAAAATAAAAATATCATTTTATTTGTGTTTAAACTATTGTTAAACTTTTTGGAACTAATTTATCTCAAAACAGCGCCCAATTCTTTTTCGATATTTTTTTGTAATTTGCTCATTACTTTATCAATTTGTTCTTCGGTCAAGGTTTTTGTTATGTCTTGAATTGTAAAACTTATAGCATAAGATTTTTTTCCATTCGGAAGATTTTTACCTTCATAAACATCAAACAAATCAATTTCTTTTAAAAGAATTTTTTCGGATAGACGAGCAACTGCATAAATGGATTCAAACGTTATATTTTTGTCTAAAAGCAATGATAAATCTCGTCGAACTTCTGGGTATTTCGGAATTTCTACGAATTTTATTTTATTAGAAATCAATTTTAAAATGGCATTCCAATTGAAATCGGCATATAAAACCTCCACTTTAATATCGAATTTTTTAAGAATTGATTTTTTAATTGTTCCAAATTCTACCAAAACATCATTTCCAATAGAAAGTGCCATTCCTTCGGCAAATACATCATTCGAAAGAGGTTGTATTTTGGTTTTATTAATCCCAAGTCGTGCAAAAATAGAATTCACATATCCTTTAAATAAAAAGAAATCAGATGGTTTTGAAACGTTTGTCCAAGTTTCAATATTTCTATTCCCGGTTGTAAACAACGACAAATGTTTTTTCTCTTTGTAACCAGTTTCATAATTATGATAGGTTTTGCCGAATTCGAACAATTTTAAATCTGCATTTCTTCGATTAATGTTATATGAAACTGCTTCTAAACCAGAAAATAAAAGCGATTGACGCATAGTGGCTAAATCGCTACTCAACGGATTGAGCATGGTCACATTATGATTGTCTTTTAACAAATCCGAAAGTTTTGCATATTCTGCTGTAGTCAAAGAATTTGCCATCATTTCATTAAACCCAACTGAATTTAATTGAGTTGCAACAATATTTTGAACTTTGTAATCTTCGGTTCTTGCAGAATTCGAAACTGTAGCATTCAGTTTTTTAGAAAAACTAATGTTGTTGTAACCATATACTCTCAAAATTTCTTCTATAACATCGATTTCTCTCTGAACATCAACTCTATATGACGGAATAGTCAATCCTAAACCGGCATCTGTAACGCTGTTTACTTTAATATCTAACGATGCCAAAATATTTTTAATGGTTTCTTTTGGAAGTTCTTGACCAATTAATTTTCTGGTTTTTTCGAAATTTAAAAAAACAGGAAAATCTTCAATTTTTTTCTGATACACATCAATAATATCCATGGTAATTTCGCCACCAGCCACTTCTTGAATCAAAAGCGCTGCACGTTTCAAAGCATATTCTGTGATTGTTGGGTCAATTCCACGTTCAAAACGAAACGAAGCATCTGTACTCAACGTATGTCTTTTAGCCGTTTTTCGGATGCTAACAGGATTAAAATAGGCACTTTCTAAAAATATTGTACTTGTGTTTTCTGAAACTCCAGAATTTTTTCCGCCAAAAACTCCTGCGATACAAAGTGGACCTTTGTCATCGCAAATCATCAAATCTTCCTCGTGCAAGATTCGTTCAACATCATCTAAAGTTGTGAATTTTGTTCCTGTAGGAAGTGTTTTTACGGCTATTTTTCCAGAAATTTTAGAAGCATCAAAAGCATGAAGCGGTTGACCCAATTCGTGCAAAACATAATTAGTAACGTCAACAATATTGTTTTTTGGGTTTAATCCAATGGATTTTAATCGATTTTGAAGCCAATCTGGTGAAGGTTTTACGGTAATTCCAGAAATTGTAACACCGCAATATCTGGGTGCAAGTTTAATGTCTTCGACATTAATATCAATTTTTAGAGTGCGTTTGTCTACTCTAAAATTACTTACAGAAGGCGTAATGAACTCTGCATTAGTTCCTTTTTGGAGCAAACCTGCTCGTAAATCTCTTGCGGTTCCCATGTGGCTCATGGCATCGGCACGATTTGGAGTTAAACCAATTTCGAAAACTTCATCGTTTTCGATATTAAAAACTATTGCAACCGGAGTTCCTGCAGTAAGATTTTCGTCTAAAACCATAATTCCTTCGTGGCTTGTTCCCAAACCAAGTTCGTCTTCAGCACAAATCATTCCAAAACTTTCTATGTCTCGGATTTTCCCTTTTTTGATTTGAAAAGCAATTCCTTCTTTATCATACAAAGTTGTTCCAATTTTTGCTACAGGAACTTTTTGACCAGCACCAACATTGTTTGCTCCACAAACAATTTGTATTGGGTTTCCATCGCCTAAATCTACTGTTGTAACTTTCAAGCGATCAGCATTTGGATGTTGTTCGCAAGTTAAAACATGACCAACAATTATGCCTTCCAATCCTCCTTTTACAGATTGGTATTTTTCTACAATTTCTACTTCAAGACCCAAATCGGTTAATAATGAGGCAGTTTCTTCTGATTTCCAATCAATTTTAATAAATTGTTTTAACCAATTGTAAGATATTTTCATTTTATATTTATAAATTTTTCAAGAGTGCAAATATAATTATCTATTATCACTTATCAAATAGGTTTTAACTAATATAATTCCAAATCGTAGAATGTTTGGTCAATTCGATAAATGCTTTTCTGAGCGATAAATTTTCGGGTTTCTCGAGTGGAGAGTCATTTTTCAAAATTTTCATAGCATGATTTCTGGCTAATTGCAAAATATCTCTATCTCGTATAATATCAGCAATTTGAAGGTTTAAAATACCGCTTTGTTGTTTCCCCATCAAGTCTCCTGGACCACGCAAACGTAAATCAACTTCTGCAATTTCAAATCCATCGTTGGTAGCAACCATAGTATCCATTCGGGTTTTGCTGTCACTCGACAATTTGTGTGAAGTCATCAAAATACAATAACTCTGGTCTGCACCACGACCAACTCGACCTCGCAATTGATGTAATTGTGATAGCCCGAATCGCTCGGCTGATTCTATAATCATGACACTTGCATTTGGGACATTTACACCAACTTCTATGACCGTTGTAGCAACCATAATATTAGTTTTTCCTTTTACAAATCGCTCCATTTCAGAAGTTTTTTCTTCGGGTTTCATTTTTCCGTGAAGAATAGAAATAG
>JAYUFL010000156.1:0-3973 GCA_043738745.1 Bacteroidota bacterium | reverse complement strand
GTGTGCAACGTCATTGCGAAAACGGAGAAAAAGTGGTTGCATTTCTGAGCAATCATCCAAAAATAAAAACGGTTTATTATCCAGGTTTACCTAGTCATCCGTATCACGAAATTGCTAAAAAGCAAATGAGCGGTTTCGGCGGAATGGTTTCGTTTACTTTCAAATCAGGCGAAAAACAAGATTCAATTAAGTTTCTAGAAAACCTTAAAGTTTTTACTTTAGCAGAATCTCTTGGCGGAGTAGAAAGTTTGGCAAATCATCCAGCATTGATGACTCATGCATCAATTCCTGAAGATAAAAGAAAAGAAATAGGAATTACCGATGATTTAGTCCGATTGAGTGTTGGGATTGAAGACGTTGAGGATTTAATTAATGATTTGCACCAAGCACTTTCATGAAATAAATTGCTATAAAGGTAAAAACAAGATAATTATTTCACAATTAATCTATTACATAGTAGTTTAGAAAAAAATATGACTACATTTGTATATATTTAAAAAAAAACATATGAATATTTTTGTTGGAAGTCTTCCGTTCAGTATTGAGGAAGCAGATTTAAGAGAGTCTTTTGAGGCTTATGGTACAGTTGATTCTGTGAAAATCATAACTGATAAATTTACAGGAAGAAGTAAAGGATTTGGTTTTGTTGAAATGACAAGTGATAGCGAAGCACAAAAAGCAATCGACGAATTGAACGGAGCAACTGTTCAAGGGCGTGCCATTGTAGTAAATAAATCAGAGCCAAAACCAGAAGGAGAAAGAAAATCTTTCAATAACAACAGCCGTGGTGGAGAAAACCGTGGAGGTGGTTATGGTGGCGGAAACAATCGTGGTGGAGAAAATCGCGGTGGTGGAAACAGAGGAGGTTATTAATTCCTTCTTAATATAGAAATTTTAGATTAATTTTTATAAAATTAAAGCCATTTGAGAAATCGAGTGGCTTTTTGGTTTATAAACATGTTTACAAAATTACTAACAAAACTTTATCAATTGTCCATTCAACTTTGCAACTTCTAAACTTTGTCATTTTGTAACTTCTTCCTATATTTGTAATCTAAAATCAGTTTAAATAAAGATAACTGAAATAAGATTTAAGAAATGAAACTAGACAGAAAAGAAATTCTCAAAGCGCTCGAAACCATTACGATTGCTGGCGAAGGAAAAAATATGGTAGAAAGTGGAGCAGTAACCAACGTAATCACTTTTGGAGACGAAGTTGTGGTCGATTTAACGCTTTCGACACCAGCGATGCACATCAAAAAAAGAGCCGAAGACGACATTCGCAAACTCATTCACGAAACTTTCTCGGCAGATGCAAAAGTGAAAGTAAACATCAAGGTCGAAGCCAAAGAAAATCCGAACGAAATAAAAGGAAAACAAATTCCTGGAATCAAAAACATAATTGCTGTAGCATCAGGAAAAGGCGGCGTAGGAAAATCTACAGTAACCGCAAACTTAGCAGTAACATTAGCCAAAATGGGATTTTCAGTAGGAATTCTCGATGCTGATATTTACGGTCCAAGCATGCCAATCATGTTCGATGTCGAAACCGAAAAACCAATTTCGGTTATGGTCGATGGAAAATCTAAAATGAAACCAGTCGAAAGTTACGATATCAAAATCCTATCCATCGGATTTTTCACAGCACCAAGTCAAGCCGTTATTTGGCGTGGACCAATGGCGTCTAAAGCATTAAACCAAATGATTTTCGATGCCGATTGGGGCGAACTCGATTTCATGCTCATCGATTTACCACCAGGAACAGGCGATATTCATTTATCAATCATGCAATCCTTGCCAATAACTGGCGCAGTAGTAGTAAGCACGCCACAAGCCGTAGCACTTGCCGATGCCAAAAAAGGAGTTTCCATGTTCCTTTCGGAGGCCATAAATGTACCAGTTCTAGGAATTATCGAAAATATGGCGTATTTCACTCCAGATGAGTTGCCTAATAATAAATATTATATCTTCGGTAAAGAAGGCGCAAAAAATCTAGCATTAGATTTACAAGTTCCTTTCCTTGGCGAAGTCCCAATCGTACAATCCATCCGCGAAGCCGGCGATTACGGACGTCCAGCAGCATTACAAACGGGTTCCGTAATCGAAACCGTTTTCGAACAAATTACCCGAAACGTAGTGCAGGAAACCGTAGCAAGAAACAAAAACCTCCCTGCAACCGAGGCCATCAAAATAACAACCATGGCAGGATGTTCGGCAGTAAATAAAAAATAATTCTGCTTTTCTACCTTTCTTTTAAAGAGGGTCGAGGTGAGGAAAAATAATAAATATGACAGCAACACAACTCAATATCGAAGTCGAAAAAGCACTCGAAGAAATTCGTCCTTTCTTGAATAACGACGGAGGCGACATCACACTCATCTCCATCGAGGACGGCAAACACGTAAAAGTCCGACTCGAAGGCGCCTGTACCAGTTGCAGCGTAAACCAAATGACTTTGAGGGCGGGTGTAGAAACCACCATCAAAAAGTTTGCCCCACAAATCGAAACCGTAGTCAATATATTATAAATCATTTGGGCGTGACCTCGCCGAAAAGGCAGGTCAGGCTGTACGCTATATCTTTTTTGTGCCGATAAAAATCGGCACAAAAAAGGATACCGCTTCCATCCTTCACGCAAACCCAAAAAATACAAAATCATATTTTCTAATTTTGAAACTTTGTTGCTTTGCAACTTAGAAACTATATAAAAATGATCGAAACAGATATACTCATCATCGGAGCAGGACCAACAGGACTTTTTGCAGTCTTCGAAGCAGGATTACTCAAACTAAAATGTCATATTATCGACGCTTTGCCACAAGCAGGCGGACAATTATCCGAACTATATCCCAAAAAACCAATCTACGACATTCCTGGATTTCCAGAAGTCCTAGCAGGCGATCTTGTTCATAATCTCATGGAACAATGCAAGCAATTTCAGCCAGGATTTACGCTTGGCGAAACTGCCGAAACCATAGATAAACTAGACGATGGTACATTTGTAGTAACCACCAACAAAGGAACGCAACATCACGCCAATGCAGTAGCAATTGCAGGAGGATTAGGAAGTTTCGAGCCCCGAAAACCACTTATCGAGGACATCGAATTCTACGAAAATAAAGGCGTAGAATATTTTGTAAAAGACCCAGAACATTTCCGTAACAAAAATATAGTTATTGCAGGAGGTGGAGATTCAGCATTGGATTGGAGTATTTTTCTTTCGGATATCGCAACAAGTGTAACCCTAATTCACCGCCGAAATGAGTTTCGTGGCGCACTCGATTCTGTCGAAAAAGTACAAGAACTCAAACATTCAGGAAAAATTCATCTTATAACTCCCGCCGAAGTTGTTGGTCTCAACGGTTCGGAACATTTAGAATCTATCGATATCGACGAAAACGGAGCACACCGCAAAATCGAAACCGATTATTTTATTCCGCTTTTTGGACTAACTCCAAAATTAGGAGCCATCGCAAATTGGGGTTTAGAAATAGAAAAAAACGCCATAAAAGTTAATAATTCCTTGGATTATCAAACCAATATCGAGGGGATTTATGCCATTGGCGATGTAAATACGTATCCCGGAAAACTCAAATTGATACTTTGTGGTTTTCACGAAGCAACATTAATGGTACAAAGCGTTTACCAACGAATGAATCCCGGAAAAAAATATGTGCTAAAATACACAACCGTTTCTGGCGTTGATGGTTTTGATGGAACTCGAAAAGAAGCCGAAAAACCAGTTGTAAAATCGATTGAATAATTTTTTATATTTGTTTCTCTAAAATAAAGGTATGGATAATTACAGAATGGATCGAACTATTGTTTCAAAGTCTTCATTCGCGGAAGCTGATGATCACGTAACTTTTTATAAGGACAAAACTCCATTGCAACGATTAAATTATGCTTGTGATATAATTAATTCTATTTTTGATTCAACTCCTGAAAAAAAAGTAGATAGAACAATTTTTTCC
>JAYUFL010000155.1:0-3979 GCA_043738745.1 Bacteroidota bacterium | reverse complement strand
ATAAACTCAAATGAAAAGAAAAATCCCGAGTACTAGTCGGGATTTAGTTAGAATATGTATGTAGCGGAAATTTTATTTTTTCAACAAATCTCTAATTTGAATCAATAACTCTTCTTGAGTTGGTCCTGCTGGCGGAGCATCTACTGCTGGTTTTTTCATTCTGTTTAAACCTTTTACAACCATAAATAAAAATATTGCAATAATTATAAATTTAATTAGTGCACCAATTGCAATACCATATTTAATGGTAGCATCTCCAACCGTAAACCCTAAAGCATCAAAGTTTATACCGCCTGTGATAATTCCAATAACTGGCATTAAAACGTTGTCAACAACTGCTCCAACAATAGCGTTAAACGCCGCTCCAAGTACCGTTGCAATGGCTAAATCCATTACATTTCCTTTCATTGCAAAGTCTTTAAATTCTGAAATCATTCCCATAATAAGTAGTTTTAGTTTATTTAAATTTAAAAAAAATAACTACGAATTTAACACATTTTTTAACACCTCCAAATTTATTTTGGAAATTTTCATTTTATTCTCTGTAAAAAACACGTTTTACACGCTGTGAAACACTTGTTAAAATTTCATACGGAATAGTTTGTAGTTTTTCTGCCATGTAACTTACGGTTGGGTTTTCTCCAAAAACAATAACCGAATCGCCTTCGTGACAATCAATTTCCGAGACATCAACCATTAGCATATCCATACAAATACTTCCAACAATAGTTGCTTTTTTATTATTGATGATTACAAAACCAAGGCTGTTTCCCCAATGACGCGAAATCCCATCTGCATAACCTATTGGAATCGTTGCGATTTTAGTGGATTTAGTCGCAACAAATCGTCTTCCATAGCCCACACTTTCACCAGAATCAATGGTTCTAATTTGAGAAATAATAGATTTTAATGTTCCAACATTTTCCAAAAATTGTTGTTCGTCTGTATCATTCGAAATTCCATATAGTCCAATCCCTAGGCGAACCATATCGAATTGTGCGTTTGGGAAATTTGAAATTCCCGAAGTGTTTAATATATGACGAATTGGATTTATGTTTAACTCCGAAATTAATCTTGAGGATAATTTTTCGAATAATTCAATTTGAGAAACGGCAAATTTATAATGTCTTCCATCATCGCTAGTTGCCATGTGCGAAAGAATAGAGGCTACTTTAATGGTTTTATTTTCTTTTAGAATCGAAATTAATTCTTCCATATTTTCTTCTTCAAAACCCAAACGATGCATTCCTGTGTCGAGTTTTATATGAATCGGGAAATGCTCTAATTTTTTTTCTTTTGCAATTTTCAAAAAAGCATTTAATCCTTTGATGCTATATATTTCGGGTTCTAAATCATACTGGATAATTGCCAAAAAACTAGAGTTTTCTGGATTCAAAACCATGATTGGTAAACTTATTCCTGCTTTTTTTAGCGAAATTCCTTCATCGGCGAAAGCCACACCTAAATAATCAATTTTGTGATGTTCGAGTAATTTTGCAATTTCGAATCCGCCATTTCCGTAGCCAAAAGCCTTGACCATTACCATGAGTTTGATGCTTGGTTTGAGTTTTGATTTATAGAAATTGAGGTTGTGACTAATTGAATTGAGGTTGATTTCTAAAACCGTTTCGTGTGTTTTTTCTTCAAGAAGTGCTACTATTTTTTCGAATTCAAAATTTCGTGCTCCTTTTACCAAAATGGTTTCTTTAGCAAAATCTAAATTTTGAAAATCTTTAATAAAATCATTCGTATTTTTATAGGTTTTACAATTCGAAAATTTAGTTTTGAATTTAGAAATGGTTTCTCCAATTCCAATGATGCGATTAATTTTATTTTCGATTACCAATTGCGAAACTTTCGAATATAATTCCTCATCTAATAATCCTGATTGAAAAATATCTGATAAAATCAAGGTTTTTCTTTTGTGTTGTTTTTGATTTTCTAAAAAGTCCAATGCAATTTTTAACGATTGAAAATCAGAACTGTAACTATCATCGATTAGTGTCGAATTATTAATTCCATTTTTGACTTTAAGGCGCATTTCTATTGGAAACAATTGCGAAATTCGACTTTCGATGATTTGTATATCGTACTTCAAATATAAAAAAGTTGCTATACAATGCATGGAATTTTCGAGTGAAGCCTCGTCTATGAAAGGAATTTTAACTTTGAAACATTCATTTTTATAGGTTATATTCAAAACAGAATAATCAGAAAATGTTTTTTTTTGATAAAAAATATCGGCAGACTTATCGTTTGAACTCCAAGAAAAGGTTGAAATTTTTGGGTTCAAAAAAGCCGAAATTGTTTTGTTTTTATTTAAAATCAAAACTTCGACATTCTTGAAAAGTTTGAGTTTTTCTTTTATTTTTTGAGAAATATTTTCAAAACCTTCGTCGTGAGCAGATCCAATACTGGTTAAAATTCCAATTGTTGGATTAATAATTTCTTGAAGATGTTCCATTTCATCAATTGTGGAAATTCCAGCCTCGAAAATTCCAAAATTATGTTTTTCGTTGATTCCTAAAACAGAAAGTGGTACGCCAACTTGTGAATTGTAACTTTTTGGACTTCGAATAATATTGTAGTCTGGACTAAATAAAAAATTCAACCATTCTTTCACAATTGTTTTTCCGTTGCTTCCAGTGATTCCAATAATTGGAAATGAAAATTGATTTCTGTGAAAAGTTGCTATTTTTTGAAAAGCAACTAAAGTATTTTTCACCACAAAAAAAGTCGCTTTTTTCTCTAAATTTTCAGGAATTTGAGTAACTACAAAATTTTGAACGCCTTTCTCGATTAATTCTTCAATATAAATATGTCCGTTATTATTTGGTCCAACTAAAGCAAAAAAAAGTGTCTTTATGCCGTTTTGAAGTGAACGACTATCAATAGAAATATTTTCGACTATACTTTCTATGCTTACATTTGGAACATTGCAATTCAAAATCGCTGAAATATTTTTTGAAGATAATTTCATATTTATAATTTAAACAAACTCGTAACTCGAATATATTTCTTCAATTTCATCTAAAGTTTTGAAAAGATTTTCTGGCTCATCAAACGTCACAAGTTTTTGTTTGTGTTCCTTGAAAGAATGAATTCCTCTAAAATAATTGGTATAATGTCGCCGCATTTCCACAATCCCAACGCGTTCGCCTTTCCAATCCATAGACCAAGTCAAATGATTTCGGGCTGCTTCGATTCTATCGGAAATTGTTGGTGCAGGCAAATGTTCGCCTGTTGCAAAATAATGTTTTATTTCATCAAAAATCCAAGGATAACCAATGGCAGCACGTCCAATCATGATGCCGTCAACTCCATATTCGTTTTTAAATTTCAGTGCTTTTTCTGGAGAATCGATATCGCCATTGCCAAAAATGGGCATTGTGATTCTTGGATTATTCTTTACACGAGCCACATGTGACCAATCTGAATGACCTTTGTACATTTGGGCTCGCGTGCGAGCATGTATAGAAAGTGCCTGAACACCAATATCTTGTAGCCTTTCCGCAACTTCGTCGATGTTTATAGAATTGTCATCCCAGCCTAAACGGGTTTTTACGGTTACTGGCAAATTGGTACTTCTGATTACGGCTTTTGTTAGCCGAATCATTAAATCGACGTCTTTTAGAACTCCTGCGCCCGCTCCTTTGCAAACTACTTTTTTTACTGGACAACCAAAATTAATGTCTATTAAATCTGGATTTACTGTCGAAACAATTTCGGCAGACATCGCCATGGCTTCTTCGTCACCACCAAAAATTTGAATTCCAACAGGACGTTCATAATCAAAAATATCTAATTTCATTCGGCTTTTTATGGCATCACGAACCAATCCTTCAGACGAAATAAATTCTGAATACATAAGATCTGCTCCATGTTGCTTGCACAGTCTACGAAATGGCGGATCGCTCACATCTTCCATAGGCGCTAACAGTAGCGGGAAATCTGGTAAAATAATATTTTCGCCTATTTT
>JAYUFL010000154.1:0-28818 GCA_043738745.1 Bacteroidota bacterium | reverse complement strand
GGAAGCAGTTTGTCATTTATGTTATCTTTTATTATTTCAATTATTGAAATTTTGGTGGCCTTATTACAAGCTTACATTTTCACTATACTTTCAGCATTGTATTTTGGCGCGGCAGTTCAGGAGCATCATCATGAAGAGGAAATTATCTTTTTGTAGGTTCTCTTCTCACAATGATTTAAACAAATGGCTATTGCCAAATGTCTAAAAAAAAATAGTTATTGATTTAACTATCGGCGTAGGTTTATTCTATTGCCTTAAACAAGAATGTTCAATTTTTAATAAATATTTATCATGGTAGGAGAAATCCCTAAAATTATCGGAGCAGGATTAGTTGTAATCGGAGTAGGAATTGGTGTTGGTAGAATTGGTGGTTCAGCAATGGACGCTATTGCTCGTCAACCAGATGCTTCAGGGAAAATCCAAACCGCTATGCTTATTGCTGCGGCACTTATTGAAGGAATTGGTTTTGCTGCATTGTTTGCAGTAAGTTAAATCAAATTAAACAAAAACTGTAACGGTTGGTTACAGTTTTTGTTTCTATTTTACAAATTACAATTATACAATATATAATACATAAATTAAGATGGAAAAATTGTGGGAAGATTTTGGATTTGGATTGTTTTTTTGGCAACTAATAATTTTTGTAGGATTAATTTTCTTATTGAGAAAATTTGCTTGGAAACCAATTCTTGATTCAGTAAACGAACGTGAAGAAGGAATAAAAAACGCATTGCTTTCTGCTGAAAACGCAAAAAAAGAAATGCAAAACCTTCAATCAGATAATCAACGGATTTTGCAAGAAGCACGTTTGGAGCGTGACACGATGCTAAAAGAGGCTCGCGAAATGAAAGAAAAAATGATTGCAGATTCAAAAAACGAAGCACAAGCACAAGGTTTGAAAATGATTGAGCAAGCAAAAGCAGCCATTCAATCAGAAAAAAACGCTGCAATGGCAGATTTGAAAGCACAAGTTTCGAATTTATCTATTGAAATTGCTGAAAAATTATTGAAAAGTGAATTGGCTAACAAACAAACTCAAACCCAATTGGTAGAGAAATTGTTAGGTGATGTAAAACTAAACTAATCATGGCAAATACAAGAGCAGCCATTCGATACGCAAAAGCAATTCTCGAAACAGCATCGTCAAAAAATGTTGCTAAAGAGGTGAGTGCTGATATGTTTTTGATTGCATCAACGATAAAATCAAATTCAGAATTGAATACTTTTATTCAAAATCCAACAATTAAAGTTGAGATAAAAGAAAGTGCTTTGTTAGAAGTTTTTGTCAACACAAATCAACTTACAAAAAGCATGTTTCATTTGTTGTTCGAAAACAAAAGATTCGAAATTCTTGCAGAAATCACATCAGAATATAATAAATTATTTGATGTTTTGAATGGAGTTGAGATTGCAAAAGTTACCACTGCTATTGCTATTGATGCCGATTTAGAAGCAAAAGTAAAAGCAAAAATCGCAACATTTTCAGACAAGAAAGTAAGCATTGAAAATATAGTAGATTCATCAATTATTGGAGGATTTATATTGAGAATAGGCGACAAGCAATATAATGCTTCTGTTGCAAATAGATTACAAGTATTAAAAAGAGAATTAAGTAATTAGTTATATATATAATTATGGCGGAAATTAAACCTGCTGAAATTTCAGCAATATTAAGAAAACAACTAGACGGTTTTGAATCTGGGGCTACATTAGAAGAAGTTGGATCTGTACTACAAGTTGGAGATGGAATTGCTCGCGTTTATGGGCTTTCTAATGTTCAATATGGAGAACTTGTTGAATTTGACAATGGTCTAGAAGGGATTGTTTTGAATCTTGAAGAAGATAATGTTGGAGTAGTACTTTTAGGGGCTTCAACAGGAATCAAAGAAGGCTCGACTGCAAAAAGAACACAACGAATAGCATCTCTAAAAGTTGGGGAACAAATGGTTGGTCGTGTGGTAAACACACTTGGTTTTCCTATTGATGGAAAAGAACCAATTGGCGGTGAATTATTCGAAATGCCTTTGGAAAGAAAAGCACCAGGAGTTATCTTTCGTCAACCCGTTACAGAACCATTACAAACTGGAGTAAAAGCAATCGATGCTATGATTCCTGTAGGTCGTGGACAACGTGAATTGGTAATTGGTGACCGTCAAACAGGAAAATCATCTGTTTGTTTGGATACTATTTTAAATCAAAAAGAATTTTACGATGCAGGAAAACCTGTGTTTTGTATCTATGTTGCCATTGGTCAAAAAGCATCAACAGTAGCAGGGATTGCAAAAATGTTAGAAGAAAAAGGAGCAATGGCATATACCATTATTGTTGCCGCAAACGCTTCTGACCCATCTCCAATGCAAGTATATGCGCCTTTCGCAGGAGCAGCAATTGGAGAATATTTTAGAGATTCTGGTCGACCAGCATTGATTGTTTATGATGATTTATCTAAACAAGCAGTTGCCTATCGTGAGGTTTCTCTTTTATTAAGAAGACCACCAGGACGTGAAGCCTATCCTGGAGACGTTTTTTACCTACATTCTCGTTTGCTAGAACGCGCTTGTAAAGTAATTGCAAACGACGAAATTGCAAAAAACATGAACGATTTGCCAGATACTCTAAAAGGTATTGTAAAAGGTGGTGGTTCATTAACAGCATTGCCAATTATCGAAACTCAGGCTGGTGACGTTTCTGCATACATTCCAACAAACGTAATTTCGATAACAGATGGACAGATTTTCCTTGATGGAGATTTGTTTAACTCAGGAGTTCGTCCTGCAATTAACGTAGGTATTTCTGTATCTCGTGTGGGTGGAAATGCACAAATCAAGTCCATGAAAAAAGTGGCTGGAACATTAAAACTAGACCAAGCACAATTCCGTGAATTAGAAGCATTTGCTAAATTTGGTTCAGATTTAGATGCAGTAACTTTAAACGTAATCGAAAAAGGTAGAAGAAACGTTGAAATCTTGAAACAAGGTTTGAATGACCCGTATACTGTTGAAGATCAAGTTGCAATTATCTATGCTGGTTCAAAAAACTTGTTGAAAAATGTACCTGTAAATAAAGTAAAAGAGTTCGAGAAAGATTTCTTAGAATATTTGAACAATAAACACAGAGACGTTCTTGATGCTTTGAAGGCAGGAAAACTAGATGACAAAATTACAGATGTTATTGAAACTGTAGCAAAAGAACTTTCAGCGAAATATATTTAATATTAGTTGATGGTTGTTGGTTGATTGTTGTTAGGATTTAATTTCTAACCATCAACCAACAACTAACAACCAACAACTATAAAATGGCAAACCTTAAAGAAATCCGTAATAGAATTACTTCCGTTTCATCAACGATGCAAATCACATCGGCAATGAAAATGGTTTCTGCAGCAAAACTGAAAAAAGCACAAGATGCCATTACAGCGATGCGCCCTTATGCCGAAAAACTAACTGAATTATTGCAAAATCTTTCATCAACACTTGATGGCGATGTTGGAGGAGCATTCACAACGCAACGTGAAATCAAAAAAGTTTTGGTAGTTGCTATAACTTCAAACAGAGGTTTATGTGGTGCTTTTAATACAAATGTGATAAAGGAAGTTAAAAAAAGAATTGAGTTTTATGCTGGGAAACAAGTTGACGTTTTTGCCATTGGTAAAAAAGGAAACGACGTTTTGAGCAAAACGGCATCGGTTGTTGAAAATCAAAGTTCTGTTTTTGATGATTTGACTTTTGATAATGTAGCAAAAATTGCTCAAACCTTGACAGATAAATTCATAACTGGCGAATACGACAGAATTGAGGTTATCTATAATCAATTTAAAAATGCTGCAACACAAATTGTTCAAACAGAACAGTTTTTGCCATTAGCAGCGATTAAAACAGATATTCCCGCAATGACTGGAGATTATATTTTTGAACCTTCAAAAGAAGATATTGTATTGACGCTGATTCCAAAATCATTGAAAACGCAATTGTACAAAGGCATCAGAGATTCATTTGCATCGGAGCACGGAGCACGTATGACAGCAATGCACAAAGCAACCGACAACGCAACAGAACTCAGAAACCAATTGAAATTAACGTATAACAAAGCACGTCAAGCGGCAATTACTAATGAAATTTTAGAAATTGTTGGTGGAGCTGAGGCTTTGAAAGGGTAATTCAAGATATTTAAATACTAGATTTACATGTAATCCCATCCGATAGTCGCGATGGGATTTTTGGTTTTATTCAAATAAACATAAAATCGTTGGTTTTACTTAAAATTAATTTTTTCATGATTAATAACTTTCCAACTTTGTATCTTTGCACTTTCAAACAAACAAAATGATCGAAGACAAAAACCAACAACGCACAAGCATAGCACAACTCGGAGAATTTGGACTAGTTGAACATTTGACAAAAAATTTTACAATCAATCAATCATCAACATTTAAAGGAATTGGCGATGATGCTGCCGTTCTTGATTTTAAAGAAAAAAAAGCGGTCATTTCGACCGATTTATTGATAGAAGGCGTACATTTCGATTTGGCATACATGCCGCTCAAACATTTGGGATATAAAGCGGTAGTTGTCAATATTTCGGATATTTGTGCCATGAATGCAAAAGCTACTCAAATTACAGTTTCGGTAGCCGTTTCTAATCGTTTTACTCTCGAAGCGCTAGACGAACTTTTTATAGGAATTTCGCTTGCCGCAAAGGAGTATAATGTAGATGTAATTGGTGGCGACACCACTTCTTCCCAAAAAGGATTAATTATTTCGATAACTGCAATTGGCGAAGCCGACGAAAACGAATTGGTTTACAGAAACGGAGCCAAACAATCGGATTTACTAGTCGTTTCTGGCGATATTGGCGCCGCTTATATGGGTTT
The DNA here is from genome assembly GCA_043738745.1 of Bacteroidota bacterium. GTDB lineage: Bacteria > Bacteroidota > Bacteroidia > Flavobacteriales > Flavobacteriaceae > Flavobacterium. Next base: position 23,948 of record JAYUFL010000154.1, on the reverse strand, counting down.
GCAAGTCTTGGAACGCGAAAAGCAAGTTTTTAATGTTAATCCAAATTCGCAACCCGATCTCGATGCTTACACTTATTTAATAGAACGTCAATTAAAACCCGAAGCCCGAAAAGATGTTCGTACTTTGTTACACGCTCTCGAAATAAAACCAACTGCAATGATTGATGTTTCCGATGGTTTGTCCTCCGAAATTATGCATATTTGTAAGCAATCCAAAGTGGGTTGTAATTTATACGAAGACAAATTACCACTCGATCCACAATTGATAAACGTTTGCGAAGAATTTGAAATCGATGTTACAACTGTTGCCATAAATGGTGGAGAAGATTACGAATTACTGTTCACAATCGCGATGGACGATTTCGAGAAAATAAAAGCCAATCCAAACTTTACAATTATTGGTCACATGACTCAAGAATCCGAAGGGATTCATTTGATTACTCGCGCCGATACAAAAATACCATTGAAGGCTAGAGGTTGGAATGCTTTGAGCGAGAAATAAAAAATTAATTTGCATTAAACAAAAACTTCTTTATGTAAAAAATTAGCAATTACGATCGGATATGGAAAATTATTTATGTTTTCGAAATTTATTCCGTGTTCTAAATTTCCTTTAACAGAAACTTTCCAAAATTTTATATGCAATTTTTGATGTGACAATTTATGAATAATGTTTTCTACATTCATTTCGCATATTGAAATAATATTATTTTCGGTTTTTATGTTTTTAGAAATAAAATCAAAATTTTCTGTTTTTCCAGTTTCAATTAACGGAAATTCGTAGAGATTATGCCAAATTCCTTTTTCTGTTCTTTTTTGAATTTGAGTCTGATTTTTTTCGTCTATGTATATAATGTAATTCAAAAATCTGTCTCGAACCTTTGTTTTTTTTAGTTTTACAGGCAACATTGTAACCTTGTTTTTTTGTAACGCGGCACAACTTTCGTTAAAAATACATATGCTACAATTTGGATTTTTAGGGACACACTGCAAAGCACCAAATTCCATTATTGCTTGATTAAATTGAGCAGGGTCATTTTTCGGGATTAATTCCATAGCCAAATTAAAGAATTCTTTTTTTGCAGAATTCGATGCGATATCCGTTTCTACATCAAAATATCGAGCCAAAACCCGAAAAACATTTCCATCAACGACTGGAACAACTTCATCGTACGCAAAAGAGGCAATTGCAGCGGCTGTATAACTTCCAATTCCTTTTAGTTTTTGCAAATCGATATAGTTATTCGGAAAAACTCCATTTCTTTCGAAAGCCACGATTTGAGCCGTTTTATGTAAATTTCGAGCACGAGAATAGTAGCCTAGACCTTGCCAAAGTTTCAGAACTTGTTCTTCATCTGCGTTAGCTAGATCAAAAACGGTAGGGAAAGATTTTATAAAAGATATGAAATAAGGCATTCCTTGAGCAACCCGAGTTTGTTGCAATATAATTTCGGAAAGCCAAATGAGATATGGTTTTTTAGTATTCCGCCACGGTAAATCCCGCTTGTTTTGATTATACCACTGAATCAGGATGTTACTAAAATTCATTTAAAAAGTATTAAAACGCAAAAGTAAAAGATTATTAGATTAAATTTTAATGAATTAGGCAATTATTTATTTATTTATTTATTATATTTGCAACCTCAAAAAAATTATAACAATTATTTTATTAATACGGAAGAAAATGACGAAAGCAGATATCGTAGCAAAAATTTCAGAAAAAAAAGGTCTTGAAAAATTAGATGTTCAAGCGGTCGTAGAGGCGTTTATGGAAGAAGTAAAAAATTCTTTAGAAACTGGCGATAATGTTTATCTTAGAGGATTTGGTAGTTTTATAATCAAAACTAGAGCAGAAAAAACAGGAAGAAATATATCGAAAAACACTACGATTAAGATTCCTGCACACAATATTCCTGCATTTAAACCCGCAAAAATATTTGTAGAAGGTGTAAAAACGAATAACGAAGCAAAATAAAAACATTTATTAATCATAAAAATATTAAATTATGCCAAGCGGTAAAAAAAGAAAGAGACATAAGGTAGCAACTCACAAACGCAAAAAAAGAGCGAGAGCTAATCGTCACAAAAAGAAAAAGTAGTATAACTACTTTTTTCTTTTTATAAGTTCATTGAAATTTGGATTTCAGATTCAAAGTGTTAAATTTCAGGTTAATACTTAAAACTGGTTTCCTCCGGGACACAATACCTGTTAAAATATTGTTTAATCCATCCTTACAATTCAGTTGCGAGTTATGAGTTGAGAAACTTAAACTTTAAATTAAAAAGTATGGATAAAAATCAACAGCATGAATAAAGAATTAATCATTAGATCCAGTTCTAAAGCCGTAGATTTTGCCTTATTAAAAGATGGGAAACTAATAGAATTACATAAAGAGCAAGAAACGAGTAATTTTCAGGTTGGTGATATTTTTATTGCCAAAATCCGAAAGCCAGTCGCAGGTCTAAACGCTGCTTTTGTAAATGTGGGCTTCGAAAAAGATGCCTTTTTACATTATCACGATTTAGGTCCAAATCTTGCTTCTCAATTGAAATTCATTAAACTTGTAAGCGCAGGTAAGTTAAAAGATTTTTCTCTTAAAAATTTTCAGTTCGAAAAAGAGATTGACAAAGATGGTTCAATAACCTCAGTTATTACATCAAATCAATCAATTCTTGTACAAGTAGTCAAAGAGCCGATTTCTACCAAAGGACCTAGAATAAGTTCAGAACTTTCTCTTGCAGGACGCTTTGTGGTTCTTGTTCCATTTTCGGATCGAGTTTCTATTTCTCAAAAAATAGATGAAAAAGATGAAAAAAATCGACTAAAAAAATTAGTACAATCAATCAAACCAAAAGGTTTTGGTGTTATTGTTCGTACAGTAGCAGAAGGCAAAAAAACAGCGGAAATAGAAAAAGATTTGCAGAACCTCATTGAGAGGTGGACTGCAATGTGTAAAAAATTACCAACCGCTCATCATCCGTCCAAAGTTTTAGGGGAACTCAACCGAGCATCTTCAATACTTAGAGATGTATTTAATGACACTTTTAGTGGAATTCAAATCGATGACGAAGAGTTGTATAACCAAACGAAGGACTATTTGCAAGAAATAGCGCCATCAAAAACTTCGATAGTAAAATTTTATCAGTCAAATGACACGCCAATTTTTGAAAAATACAATATTGAGCGACAAATAAAAACTTCTTTCGGAAAAACAGTTTCCATGAGTAAAGGTGCATACCTAATCATTGAACACACCGAGGCTTTGCACGTCATTGACGTAAATAGTGGTAACCGCGCTAACAAAGCAACAAATCAAGAAGATACCGCAATGGAAGTAAACATGATTGCAGCTGGCGAAATCGCCAGACAATTGCGTTTGAGAGACATGGGTGGAATAATTGTTGTCGATTTTATTGACATGTCTGATCAAAAAAACAGAGCAGATTTGTTCGATTTTTTGAGATCAGAAATGAGTGACGACAAAGCAAAACACAAAATCTTACCGCCTAGTAAATTTGGATTAGTTCAAATAACCAGACAACGAGTGAGACCAGAGGTAAATATAAAAACTAGAGAAGAAGACCCTAATAACGAAAACGGAGAAATTGAAGCTCCAATTTTAGTGATTGATAGAATCGCTTTGGATCTAGAGAGAATACTAAAAACAAACAAAAAAGTAGTGCTAAACGTTCATCCGTTTGTTGCGGCTTACCTTCAAAAAGGATTTCCATCGTTGCGTTCTAAATGGTTTTTAGAACATAAAAAATGGATAAAAATCATTCCGCGTGACGCTTACACGTATCTTGAATATCATTTTAATGACAGTCAAGGAAAGGAAATCAAAGATTAAAAAAACCGCCTCTCGAAAGATTGCTTTTAGCCTATTCGGCTAAAGCCTCGATTGGCGGTTTTTTTATGATTTTTTTCGAATTTAATTTAACCCGTATTCTAATCTAACGGTAATTCTTGCAGTTTTATTTTTGCTAAAAGTATCGTTATTTCCTCCATAACTATCGTCTGCGGTAGAACCTTGCCCCGTAATTTGAAAAACTCCCATACTGGCAACTTTTAATTTTCCTAAACTTCCTTCGGCGGTTCTTACGATTTTATTGGCACGTTCGCTAGCATCTTTTGTTGCATTTTCGATTAAACTTTGTTTCAAACTTGGCAAATCGGAATACGTGTATTGAATTGTATTTGAAGTAAGTTCAATTCCAGAGTTAATCAGTTCAGACGTTTTACTCGATACATCTTCGATGCGTTTCATAAGATCAAGATTTTTTTTAGCAGAAAAATCAATTGTTTGAGTTGCTTCGTAGCCATCAAAAACTTGTTCGACTTTGGTTTGGCTAGGGTTTTCAGGGTTTTCTGTTCTAACTTCTCTGAATTTTTTCTGAAAATTCACGGCTCCAAAAGTAAAATCACTTGTTTTAAATCCTTTTTCGATAAAAAAAATAGAAACGATTTTTTGGTCAGAAATAATTTTGCTATATGCTGTTTTAATGTCGGAGCTGTTAGTTGCAAAATTACCAGACCATAAAATTTCGTCGGAAACAAAATCTTTTGTACCAAGCCCAATTACTGAGATTGCGTCTAAATTTTCGTTTCGGTTTTTAAAGGCTTTTCCTAGTATAAATGCAGTAATGATAATTCCTAAAGCAATAACAATAGATGATTTTACTTTATCGTCGATTTTTGATAGCATAATAAAAAGTTTATAGATTTATAAAATAGTAAAAATAATATCGTAAAAGTAGATTATTTTTTTAATATTAATTATTTGAGTATAGTTTTTGTAACTTTATTGCATAAAAAAATTTTAATGAAAATTATTCTGGCTATTTTATTTTTATTTCTATCGTTAAATTTGTTTTCTCAAAACAAACCAAATTTCGAAGCCAACGATTCTCTTTATCGAGAAGATCAATTTTATGTTTCTATATCATATAATAAATTAATTAACAAACCTATTGGGTTCGCACAGAACAGATTTGCTCCAAGTTTTTCTTTTGGTTTTTTGCGAGATATGCCAATCAATAAGAGTAGAACTTTTGCAATTGCTACAGGTTTAGGATATTCTATAAACAACTATAATCAAAATTTGTTGGTCACAGAAAATAATCAGATGCTAAATTACATTACTTTTAGTTCGAATGTTGCTTACGACAAAAACAAATTAATTTTAGATTATGTCGATTTGCCTATAGAAGTTCGTTGGCGTACATCCACTCCAGAGAGCCACAAATTTTTAAGAATTTATACGGGCTTTAAATTAAGTTACTTAGTTTTTGACCGTTCAAAATATGTTGATGAACAAGGAACGAACAGAATTATAGGAAATTCTGATTTCAGCAAATTTCAATATGGGACGTATCTTTCTGTTGGTTATAATACTTGGAATGGATATGTTTATTATGGGCTAAATCCAATTTTTAAATCCGGAACTCTGGATAACAAAAACATCGAAATTAGAACTTTAAATTTTGGGTTAATATTCTACATTTTATAACCAAAACCACCAAAAACTAATTTGCGATAATGTTCCTAGAAGAAATCCAACTATCAATTCTTTGATAGAATGTGCTTTCATTTCTAGGCGAGACGAGGCAACTAATCCTGAAATAAGCACTAAACAACAAATACTATTGATCTGGTTTGTTTGGTTATGAATACTTAATCCGATAGTAAAAAACAGCAACGAACTGATTCCGATTAAATGCAAACTAGTTTTAAATTTACAAAAGACAAACGCCAAAGCAATAACGGTACTCGAAAACCCAGCCAAGAAAAAGAAATATAATTCTGAAAGCCGATCAATTGTTGTACCTTTTTTTATAAGAATTAAAATTAGAATTGCCTGAAAAAACAACGGAAGTTTGCGTTGTGAGAGTTCTGAAACCATAATGGAATCTATTTTGCCTAGTGATCGCAACAGATAGAAAAAGGTTATTGGGATGCAGATGGTAATAATCAGTACCTGAGTTAAAATAACATAAATCTCTAAATTAGAATAACTCACAAAACTATCGTTTACAAAAAAACAATAACTCGTTGCCAGTAATGGCACAAAAATTGGGTGAAATAGGTAGGAGAAAATGGATAAAATCTTTTTCACAAAAACTAATTTAGTTATTACTACCTTCGGAATCCTGTCTTTTAGTCTCTTTATTTTCAAACGTTAAAACTAATGCAGGCAATACCAAAAGATTTGCAAACATTGCAAACAACAAGGTAACAGAAATTAATCCGCCTAATGCAACTGTTCCTCCAAAACTTGAAAGTGTGAAAATCGCAAAGCCAAAAATCAGCACAATTGAGGTGTAAAACGTACTTATGCCTGTTTCTCTTAATGAACTAAAAACTGACTTTTTTATTTGTCCGTCATTTTGCAGCAAATCGTGTTTGTATTTTGCCATAAATTGAATGGCGTTATCGACCGAAATTCCGAATGCTATGCTAAAAACTAAAATTGTTGATGGTTTGAGCGGAATTCCAAAATAACCCATGAGTCCCGAGGTGATGCAAAGTGGTAAAATGTTTGTAATTACAGAAACCAAAATCATTTTTACGGAACGAAATAGGTACATCATTAATCCTGCAATCAAAAAAATTGCAAAAATTAACGATTCTATCAAATTGTCTATTAAATAGGATGTCCCTTTTTGAAAAACCAATGCTTTACCCGTTAAAGTAACTTCGTATTGATCTTTTGGAAAAACTTGATTGATTTTTAGTCTTAATTTCGATTCTACTTTTGCCATTTCTTCGGTTCCAATATCTTTCATGAAAGTAGTAATTCGAGCATATTGACCAGTTGAATCAACATAACTTTTCATTAAATTATCTTTAGTGTTTTTGGTTGCATTTTTGGCATACGAAAGTACAAAAACTTGTTCTTGCGACGTTGGCAATTGATAAAACTCGGGATTGCCGTTGTAGTAGGCTTGTTTAGAATATTTTACAAGGTTGACTATTGAAACTGGTTTTGACAATTCTGGAAGTTGAGAAATGGTTTCCTGCAATTCATCCATTTTTTTCATGGTCGAAAGTTTCATGACACCTTTTTTACGTTTGGTGTTAATCATTATTTCTAATGGCATTACACCATTAAATTCTTTCTCGTAAAATAAAATATCTTTATAGAAAGAAGCACTTTTTGGCATTTCGCCAATTAAACTTCCCGAAACTTTCATCTGCGAGACACCAATGATACTAAAAATTAAAAGTAATCCATAAATTATATAAACAAAATTTCGCTTGTTTCTCACAATGTTTTCTACCCAATCCAATAACGACGAAATATAGGTTTTACTCAAATGCAAAAGATGTTTTTCTTTAGGAATTGGCAAAAAACTATATACAATCGGAACAACCAAAAGTGTCAAAAAATAAACTGTAATTACGTTAATTGAAGTAACTAATCCAAACTCAAAAAGCAAGTCGTTTCCAGTAATCATAAAAGTTGCGAAACCTGCTGCCGTTGTTAAATTTGTCATTAGAGTAGAAACTCCGATTTTAGAAATTACACGCTCTAGAGCCAACGCTTGATTTTTGTGTAGTTTTATTTCTTGCTGGTATTTATTAATTAAAAAAATACAATTTGTTATTCCTATAACAATTATCAGAGGCGGAATAATTGCAGTTAGAATTGTAATTTTATAATGAAACAATCCAAGAGTTCCAAACGACCAAACGACTCCAAAAAGCAAAATACAAATCGATAAAAATGTGGCTCGAAACGATCTAAAAAACAAGAAAAATATTAGCGATGTGATGAACAATGCCGCTCCAATAAAAAGTCCGATTTCGGATTTCATACTTTCAGCATTAATTGTTCTAATATATGGCATTCCCGAAACCCGAAGATCTATTCCAGTAGTTTTTTCGAATTTATTAATTTTTGGAATCAGGTTTTTCAGAATGAATTCTTTTCGGATTGGTGTGTTTACAATTACTTTTTTAAGATAAATTGCCGAGCGAATGCTTCCTGTTTTTTTATTAAAAAGTAAACCTTCATAAAAAGGTAAACTATTAAAAAGTTCATTTTTTATTTTTTGTAAATATTCTGGATTTGTCGTTTGAGTTTGATCGACAAAAGGGATTAATTCGAATTTTTCTTCTGCAGTGTTTTTTTCTAATTTTTTTAAATCGTTCAACGAAACAACTAAATCTATTTCTTTCGAGTTTTTTAGACCCGTCATCAACTCGTTCCAAGCAGCGAAGGACTTTGGCGTAAAGAATTGATTGTCCTTAAACCCAATAACTATCAAATTTCCTTCTTCTCCAAATTTCGAAAGAAAGTCGTTGTATTGTTGATTTACGATATGGTTTTTAGGGAGTAAATTAGCCTCAACATAAGACATTTTAAGGTTTTGCCATTGCAGAGCCAAAAAAACGGTAATACAAGCAATAGTAACAAGAATAGTAATTCTATTTTTTAGTATGATTTTGGAGATAATTTCCCAGAAACCTTCGGACAATTTGTTTTTCATAATTCAGTAAATGGTTGTAAAGGTAAAAAAAAGCGCTAAAAATAATAGTTTTTAGTATAAAGTTTAAATGTTTGTACCTTGTTTTTTGGAATTCTAACTTTATATTTACATTAAAAAATTTGTATTAACTTTAATTTCACATATTGTTTCCTCATCTTTGTAATGTTAAAAATTAAATTTTTACTAGAATTCGACTATGAAAAAATTCAAAAACACCATTTTTTATTTTGTTGTTACAGGCGGCTTTTCGATACTGATTTATTTTATAATACTTAAGGGAAAGTATCTCGAAACAGGTAAAATTCTTCAGATTTCAAATACAGAAAATTCTCACTGGGATAACTTTTTATCTTCCATAAGTTTCAATTTGCACCATCCATTAGCCATTTTGTTGGCTCAAATTATAACAATTATTATTGTTGCCCGTTTTTTTGGGTGGATTTTCAAAAAAATTGGACAACCATCTGTAATTGGCGAAATAATTGCCGGAATTGTGCTTGGACCATCGTTACTCGGGTTGTATTTTCCTGAATTTTCGTTGTCATTATTTCCTTTGGAATCTTTAGGAAATTTGCAATTTTTGAGTCAAATTGGGCTTATACTTTTCATGTTTGTAATTGGCATGGAACTAGACCTTAAAATGCTTAAAAACCGTGCCAACGAAGCCATTGTAATTAGCCATGCAAGCATTGTAATTCCGTTTGCGTTAGGCATTGGCTTGTCGTATTTTGTATATTATAGATTTGCTCCCGAAGGTGTAACTTTTTTGTCCTTTGCTTTATTTATAGGAATTGCAATGAGCATTACAGCATTTCCAGTTTTAGCACGAATTGTTCAAGAACGAGGTATACACAAAACCAAATTAGGAGCGATAGTAATCACTTGTGCGGCTGCCGACGACATTACGGCTTGGTGCATACTTGCTGCGGTTATTGCCATCGTAAAAGCGGGGAGTTTTATCAGTTCTTTATACGTAATTTTGATGGCCGTTTTCTATGTTGTTATAATGTTTTTCATCATAAAACCTTTCCTTAAAAGAATTGGTGATTTGTATGGAGCAAAAACAAATTTAAGCAAACCTGTTGTTGCTATTTTTTTTCTAACACTAATTATATCAGCCTATACTACTGAAATTATTGGAATTCATGCTCTTTTTGGGGCTTTTATGGCAGGTGTAATTATGCCTGACATTTCGAAATTTCGAGCCATTTTTATTGAAAAAGTTGAAGATGTTTCTGTAATACTTTTACTTCCCTTATTTTTTGTTTTTACAGGTTTACGAACCGAAATAGGACTTATAAATGATCCTTATTTATGGAAAGTAACGGGCTGCATTATTCTAGTTGCTGTAGGCGGAAAATTTATAGGAAGTGCATTGGCAGCAAAATTTGTTGGTCAAAATTGGCGAGATAGCCTGACTATCGGCGCATTGATGAATACACGAGGATTAATGGAATTGGTCGTTTTAAACATTGGTTTAGACCTGAAAGTAATTTCGTCAGAGGTTTTTACAATGATGGTGATTATGGCTCTTGTAACTACTTTTATGACTGGACCAGCACTCGATATTATTAATTATTTGTTTAAAAATAAAACCCAAAATATTGCTACCGAAGTTCTAAACAGATACAAAATTCTAATTTCTTTTGGAAATAATGAAAAAGGGAAATCGTTGTTGCGTGTTGCCAATAGTTTTATAAAAAAACAAAACGAAAGTGCAAGCGTAACTGCAATGCACCTAACGTTGAGCGACGAAATGCACTCATATAATATCGAAGATTACGAACAAGAACGTTTTTTGCCTTTGTTCGAAGAATCTAAATTACTAAAACAACCCATCGAAACTATTTTCAAGGCAACCGTAGATATCGAAACTAATATTTCGGAAGTTGCAAATAGTGGCGAATTCGATTTGCTTTTAGTTGGACTAGGAAAATCTATTTTTGAAGGAACTTTACTCGGAAAAGTACTCGGCTTTACAACTCGAATCATCAATCCAGATCGATTGTTGGACAAGTTTAAAGGAAAAGAAGGATTGTTCGAAAACTCTCCATTCGACGAACGAACGCGACAGATAATTTCGAAAACAAAAATTCCGTTGGGGATATTAATCGATAAAGATTTAAAAAGCGTTAATCAAATTTTTATTCCCATTTTCAGTTCCGAGGATTCTTTTCTGATGGATTATGCTCAAAAATTAATTTTTAATAACAATTCGATAATTACGGTTTTAGATACTAAAAATTTAATTAAAAACAATTTTGTTATAGAAAGTGCTATCGATTCTTTGGAGAAAAATTATCCTGATAATATTTTACTTATGAACGAAAATATTGTAAAAAAAGAATTTTTGTCAAAGCAAGATTTAATGATTATAAGTCTCGAGAGTTGGAAAAAACTTGTTGATTCTCAAAGTGTTTGGTTAACTGATATTCCGTCTGTTTTAATTTTTAAATCCTAAAAATTAAAATCCTAAATTCAGATTATAACTTATGCGTAGTGCTAAATTATCTTCAAAACCTGGTAATTTGTTGGCTCCATATCTATAAAAAGTGCTAATTCCAAAACCTTTAAAAATTTCGTTTAATTCAATTCCAGATTCAAAATAGCCGTTTTTTAGAGTCTTATAATCAATTCCAACATGTTGCTCTGGATTTTTAATATTTCCAAATGCAATTCGAGTTACAAAAACCAACGAAGGTTTTATTTTTTTGAGTAACGTAATCCGACCAAAATTATGTTTAAATTGAAAAAAAGCAAATTCACTCGAAAAAAATTCATTAAAATACATGGTTTCAAAATCGTTTTCGCCTTCAATTGTTGTTCGTTGCAATAGTTTGTCTTTGTTTAAACTGTTCGGCGAATTGTTGTACAAGTGCGTTAGCGGAACATCTCCAAAAGCATAGCCAAGAGCAAAAATAAAATCTGTTTTTTGACCATTTAAATATTTTTTTTCGTATTCGGTTCTAAAATCGATTTTGCCAAAATTAAAGTCATTATCCAAAATTCCAGGTAGTGATTTTGTAAACTGAAACGTAAACTTTGGATACCGTTTGTCGATTTCAATTCGTCCCAAAGGTGTTTGCATAAAACTACTAAAAGGATTCCATTGCAAGGAAACCATAGCGGTTGTCATGTTATAGAATTGGTACAAACGTTGGTTTTTTCGATATAAATAATCGAATTTTGGATCTACAATAGTGTGCGAAAATTCCCAAATACTCTCTGTTTTCGGAATAATTTTAGTACTTAAATAAACTTTCCAACTAACATAGTTGTAGAATGAACTAAAATTTAATAAACTGGTATCAAAAAGTTTAAATTGTTTTTTATCAACCTCAAAAACTGTACTTGCAATTTCCTGAATATCATCTGTATAAGAAACACCAATCCAAGAATTAGAAAATTTTCCTATTCGGGTAGAAAATCCTAAGTTGTATTTAAAATTTCCATCTTTTGTTCCGTAAGCAATATAGTTTTCGATTCTATATTTTTTAGAGAAACGCTCGCTAGTAACTCCCGCAATACAAAACCGAAAACCTTCGTAGTTATTGTAATTAAAAAATTTTCTGAGGTCGAAATCCATAAAAGAAACTGGTACAAAACCATTAATTATTTTGCGCCCAAAAAATATCCTATTTTCTAATTTGTTTTTTATAGAAATGCTATCTAACGATAAATACGTTTTTTGACTTCTTGTGTCAAGGCTGTCTTTTCGATACAAATTCCAAAAATCATTAGACTTGTTAATTGCATCTTCCTTTATTTCAATTGCAACGTACGCTTTTTTAATTTTTATTGGAATGTTATATTCAATATCAAAATTTTTGGCTTCCGAAATTAAATAAACAAAATCCGAGGCTTGTTTTTTTCGAGGCTTAAAATCTTTTTCTACATCGCCATCGAACTGAATTGTTCCTCCAAAAATTTTAATATCTTCGTCATTTTTTCCTTTTATAATCTTAAATGTGGTTGAAATGGGAAACCAAATATCTTGCTTTTGAATATATTCAAAATCATGGGTGCCACTAATGTCCAAAACACCTCTAGTTCGCAATACTGCCTTTGCAATAGCATAGTTATTTATATCGATATAAAGCGCACCTTCGAGCCCAGATTGGCTACTTTTATTTTTGTTTTTAAAATAAATTAATACTGTTTTTCTGTTGTTAACACTAATCGTATCAAGTAATTTATAATCATAATTACTAATCGCATTCGTAGCGATTGGACTTGTGTATTTAGTTTCAAAAAGTTCGTATTGATTGTCGTAAACAGAAAAAGATTGTAAATTAAATCCTAAAACCTCAAAGATTGGTTGTTTAAATCCGGACATTTTTGTGCCAATAATCGTTTCTTTTAATTTGTGGGTTGAAAATTGAAATTGCGATACTTTTTCGGTTTGAAAAAGATGTTGTTTGCTGACAATTTTTTTAAATTTATATTGTGTAGAATCTAATTTCACAATCTGTTTTCCGTACCTTTTTTTTATAAAAACAGTATCTATTTTCCCTGAAATAGAATCAGGATTAGCCGTTACAATAAGTTTATTATAAGTTTTGAATTGAAAATTTTTTAATTTTTCCTCTGGATTATTATAGGTTTTGTTTTCAATTGTTTTTTTTATGATTTGAATTGAAACGTTTTGATTTTTGATTTCAGTTTCTTGTAATTTATCAATAACATGTTCTAATTGAATTAAATAGAATTTTTTTTGTTCATCTATTACAATTACTTTAGTTTCGAAACTAACGTACGAAACCGAGATTGAATTTAGATTCTCCTCTACAGAAACCGAAAATTTTCCTTGAACGTCGGCAATAGTTTTTTTGGTAGAATTGATATGAATTGTTGCAAACGAAAGTGGTTTTTTGGTTTGATGATCCACAACAATCCCCGATATTTGGACTTGCGCTTTCAATGAAAACGAAAAAACAAGGAACAAGATTAGAAATTGCTTCATACAAAAACTTTGAGACTATAAAGATAGATAAAAATAAAAAATCCGTAGAACAAAATATGCTAAACGGATTTTTTTTGTATACTCAAAAGGTTTTAAACTTTCATTATTTCGGCATCTTTTTGAACCAAAAGTTCATCTACTTTTTTTATATAAGCATTGGTAAGATTCTGAACTTCATCTTCGGCATCTTTGCAAACATCTTCAGAAGTTCCGTCTTTTTCAAGTTTTTTTATATCGGAATTGGCATCTTTACGAACATTTCGGATTCCTATTTTAGCATCTTCGGCTTCAGCCTTGGCTTGTTTTGCCAAATCGCGACGACGCTCTTCGGTTAGTGGCGGAACCGAAATTATAATTAAATCGCCGTTATTCATTGGGTTGAAACCAATGTTGGCTATCATAATTGCTTTTTCGATAGTGTGCAACATGTTCTTTTCGAATGGTTGTAATGTGATTGTTCGGGCATCTGGAACACTTAACTTTGCTACCTGCGAAAGTGGTGTTGCAGAGCCATAATAGTCAACAAAAACACTCCCGAGCATTGCTGGACTTGCTTTTCCAGCACGAATATTTAGGAATTCTTTTTCTAAATGTGCAATCGAACCGTTCATAGATTCTTTTGTGCTATCGAGTATAAATTCTATTTCTTCCATTTTTCTAATTTTGATATTTCTATCCGAAGTTTTATTTGTTTTATATATTTACAATTGTTCCAATGTTTTCGCCGTTACAAATTTTCAATAAATTTCCTTGTTTGTTCATATCGAATACTAAAATTGGTAATTTATTTTCCTGACTAAGTGTAAAAGCGGTAGTATCCATTACATTTAATCCTTTTTTTAATACGTCTTCAAAAGAAATATAATCGAATTTTGTTGCTGTTTTGTCTTTTTCTGGATCAGAAGTGTAAATTCCATCGACACGAGTTCCTTTTAGAATTACATCGGCATGAATTTCTACACCACGCAATACAGCGGCAGTATCCGTTGTGAAATACGGATTTCCGGTTCCTGCTCCAAAAATTACAATTCTACCTTTTTCGAGATGGCGAACAGCGCGGCGTTTTATGTAAGGTTCGGCTATTGCTTCTATTTTTAGGGCGGTTTGCAGTCGAGTAAGCATTCCTTTTTCTTCCAAAGCGCCTTGCAAAGCCATTCCGTTAATTACTGTTGCAAGCATACCCATGTAGTCACCTTGTACTCGATCCATTCCGTTACTTGCTCCAGCAACTCCACGAAAAATATTTCCGCCTCCAATAACAATTGCAATTTCTATACCTTGCTTATGAATTTGTTTAATTTCGTCAGCATATTCGGCTAATCGGGCTGGGTCAATTCCGTATTGACGATCTCCCATAAGTGCTTCGCCGCTCAATTTTAGAAGAATTCTTTTATATTTCATGGTGATTATTGTGTTTTGCAAATATATAACTATTCTTATTTTTTAGAATATTGTTTAGATTAAAATTGTTTTGTTTCTTTTGGCTAATTTCAAAAATTACTCAAATCCTAACCTTTTTCTTACTCTATATAGAACTCCATTGGCAACTTTTGTCGCTTTTTCGGCTCCTTGTCGCAATAAATTATCTATTTCTGGAAGGTTATTCATGTAGTACACATATTTTTCTCGCTCGATTCGAAATTTATCTATCAATAATTCAAACAGCATTTGTTTGGCGTGACCATAACCAAAATCTCGATTTATATTCTTGTATTTTTCGATTATTGATTGCAATTCTTTATCGTTTGCTACCAATTTATAAATTGCAAAAACCTTACAGGTTTCAGTGTTTTTTGGTTCTTCCAGTGGTGTACTGTCGGTTTCTATCGACATAATTTGTTTACGCAAAGCCTTGTCATCAAGAAAAATATTAATTATATTTTCTCTAGATTTACTCATTTTAAATCCATCTGTACCAGGAATATACATTGTTTCTTGTTGAATTTTTGGCTCTGGAATAACAAAAGTTTCACCCATTTGATGGTTAAATCTAGCGGCAACATCGCGTGTAATTTCAATATGTTGTAATTGATCCTTTCCGACGGGTACAATATTTGCGTCATATAGCAAAATATCGGCTGCCATAAGCATCGGATAACTAAATAATCCAGCGTTAATATCGTCTAATCGGTCTGATTTATCCTTGAAAGAATGTGCTAAAGTAAGTCGTTGAAACGGAAAAAAACAACTCAAATACCACGACAATTCTGCGGTTTGTGGTACGTCGGATTGTCTGTAAAATATTACTTTATTTACATCTAATCCACAAGCTAGCCATGCCGCAGCGGTGCTGTAAGTGTTTGCTCGCAAGGTTTCTCCGTTTTTTATTTGCGTAATGGAATGCAAATCGGCTATAAACAAAAAAGATTCGTTTTCGGCTTGGTTAGAAAGTTCTATTGCGGGTATAATGGCTCCCAAAAGGTTTCCTAGATGTGGTGTTCCTGTGCTTTGAACACCAGTAAGTATTTTTGACATGAATTTTGCTTTATGCTACAAAGATAATTTTTTTTATAAAAATACCATTCGAATTGTTATATTTGAAAAAAAGTAGATGCGAGTTTTTAAAATTATTTTTTGGGTGCTTTGGCGAATTTGGTTCTATGTTTTAATGGCAATTCCTATTTTAGTAATGTTACCCTTTTTGGTAATCTCTATTTTAAAAGAAAAATGGTATCCCTATTTTTTTGTTATGGCTCGAATTTGGGCAAAAACAATTTTGTTCGGAATGGGTTTTTGGTACAAAATTGAACGAGAACAAGAACTTGAATATGGCAGAAGTTATATGTTAGTGGCAAATCATACTTCGATGGCCGATATTATGCTAATGCTTGCAGTGTGCCGAAATCCTTTTGTTTTTGTTGGTAAAAAAGAGTTAGTAAAAATCCCACTTTTTGGGTTTTTCTATAAACGCACTTGTATTTTGGTCGATAGATCCAGCACTAAAAGTCGTGGCGATGTTTTTGATAGAGCTCAAAAAAGATTAAATCAAGGTTTGAGTATTTGTATTTTTCCTGAAGGTGGTGTTCCGACAGAATCTATTTTATTAGATGAATTTAAAGATGGTGCGTTTAGGCTGGCTTTAGAGCATCAAATTCCGATTGTTCCAATAGTTTTCTATGATAATAAGAAACGTTTCTCTTTTACTTTTTTAAGTGGAAGTCCAGGTCTAATGTGCGTAAAAGTACTCAAATTTGTGGACACTCTTGGAAAAACAACTAATAACAAAAAAGAAATTAGAACTGAAATTAGAACATCTATTTTAAAGGAATTAGTGTTTTAGTCTATGAAATATGTTCGACTAAACCCAATCTTTCGGTTTTTCTAATACTTTTATTAATCTTTCTTCTTCACTTCCTACTTCTGGGTGATGATCGTAAACCCATTGAACATGCGGTGGTAAAGACATTAAAATACTTTCTATTCTTCCGTTGGTTTTTAGTCCAAAAAGTGTGCCTTTGTCATGTACTAAATTGAACTCGACATAACGACCACGACGAATTTCTTGCCAAGTGCGTTGTGCTGCTGTAAATGGCAAATCTTTTCTTTTTTCTAAAATTGGAACATAAGCTTCAAGGAAACTATTTCCAACTTCGGTTACGAAATTGTACCAATTTTCCATTTTCATGGTTTCGGTTCGCTTGCAATAATCAAAAAACAATCCGCCTAGTCCACGTGCTTCATTTCTGTGAGCGTTCCAAAAATAGTCATCACATTGTTTTTTATATTTTGGATAAAAATCAACATTGTGTTTGTCGCAGGCTGTTTTACACGTTTGATGAAAATGAATTGCATCTTCTTCAAATAAATAATAAGGCGTTAAATCTTGTCCGCCACCAAACCATTGATTGATTACGTTTCCGTTATTATCATACATTTCAAAATACCGCCAATTGGCGTGAACTGTTGGTGCCATTGGATTTTTTGGATGTATAACCAAACTTAATCCACAAGCAAAAAAATCGGCTTCGCCAACGTTAAATAATTTCTGCATCGAATCTGGCAATTTTCCATGAACTGCCGAAATGTTTACACCGCCTTTTTCGATTACGTTTCCGTTTTCTATAACACGAGTTCTTCCGCCGCCGCCTTCTGGACGTTCCCAAATGTCTTCACGAAATTTGGCTTTGCCTTCTACGGCTTCTAATCTGGTAACGATTTGGTCTTGAAGATTTTGTATGTATTGGTAGAATTTATTTTTCATGGCTTACATATAAAATTTATTGACATATCCTATTACAAAAAAGATAGCAACGTGAGTTAATACTCCAAGTATAAACGCCAACAATGCTTTTAGATAGTTTACTAATTTTCTCTCTCCGAAAAATTGTCCGATTGCCCAAATTTGATAAATAATAAAAAAGATTGTCAAATTACTAAAAAAAGGTGTTACTCTAACTAACATAATTAATGGTAAAATGACAAGTAATCCCGTGGCTAAAACATAGGACATCACTACAATCATTTCGAAAATATTATATTTTCTCGTTCTATAAAGCAACATCAACCAAGGTGCAATACAGAATCCAACAATAATATTTGTGTATGCAATATGTTCAATCAACCAATTATCGATGGTTTTTAAATTTACTTTGTCTTTTAATGGTTCAATATAACCTACATTTAAGTAAGTATATTTAATATGAAGAAAGTGTGTGAACAAAGTGAAAATTAAAGAGGCAAAAAACAAATAAACGATTGGTTTTACATATTTATTTCTGTTTTCAAACAAATAGGTTCGAATGGTTATTCCTGGTTTTGTGATCAGTTGCCAAGCCGTAAAATGAAACCCTTTTTCAAAATGAAGAAGATGCTCAATTTCATGAACCATATACCGAAAATCAATTCTTTTTATGTTCTTTGGTTGTCCGCATTTTGAACAAAAGTCATCTACAACTTGATGGTTACAGTTTTTACAATTTGTCATTTATAATCTGATTTCAATAATCCATAATAGTTAATGTCTTCTAAAACTCCTTCGTGATTTTTGAATTCTTCTCGCAAAATTCCTTCTTGAATAAATCCATTTTTTAAAGCAATTTGTTGGCTTCCAAAATTGATTTTTGATGTACAAATAAAAATTTTATTCATTTTTAATTCTTTGAAACAAAAACCAATTACTTCAGAAACTGCTTTTGAAATAATTCCTTTGCCTTCAAAATCTTTATCAATAAAATAGAATAACTCGCATTTTGAGATATGATAATCTATTTTTTTAATGCCAATATATCCAATTAAAGAATTGGTTTCTAAATTTCTAACATAAAAATAGTAACCTGTTTTTTCTAGTTCTATTTGAATGTTTTTTGTAATGAATTCTTCTGTTACTTTTAAATCAATACAACTAGAAACCGTAACTGGAAATGTTTTTATAATACGATTTCTGTTATTTTCTATTAAATCGAAAAATTCTTTAAAATGAATATTTTCTATTTTGTCGAGTTTCCAGTTGGTAAATATCATTATTTACTGATTGTATTCCTTAACCGCATCTACAAAAGCCTTCGCGTGATCTACAGGAATATTAGGTAAAATTCCATGACCTAGATTTACGATGTATTTGTCTTTTCCGAATTCGTCAATCATTTCGTGCACCATTTTCTTGATTACAGGAATTGGCGAAAGCAAACGACTTGGATCAAAATTTCCTTGCAAAGTGATGTTTCCACCAGACAAATAACGCGCATTTCTAGGCGAACAAGTCCAATCTACACCAAGTGCTGATGCTTTTGATTTCCCCATTTCGTTCAAAG
Source organism: Bacteroidota bacterium (assembly GCA_043738745.1). Taxonomy (GTDB): domain Bacteria; phylum Bacteroidota; class Bacteroidia; order Flavobacteriales; family Flavobacteriaceae; genus Flavobacterium. Next base: position 4,742 of record JAYUFL010000154.1, on the reverse strand, counting down.
CGAACCAACATCCTTTTCCGAAAACAATAACTGGTGTAATATCTGCCAAGGCTTCAATAATTTGGTTGATGTATTTCCAAGAAAACTCCTGGTAATCAACTGGCGATAACATTCCGCCCCAAGAATCAAAAATCTGTATGGCGTTGCAACCTGCTTTTACTTTTTCGATTAAATAAGCAATGGTTGTATCTGTAATTTTTTGCAATAAAACGTGTGCTGCAACTGGATTGGAAAAACAAAATCCCTTGGCAGTATCAAAACTTTTAGATCCTTTTCCTTCGACAGCATAGCAAAAAATTGTCCACGGCGAACCCGCAAAACCAATTAATGGTACTTCGTCGTTGAGCATTTCTTTGGTCATTTTTATCGCATCAAAAACATAACCCAAAGTTTCGTGAACATCGGGAACAATCACGCGTTCTACATCTTGAATTGTGCGAATTGGATTAGGTAAAAATGGACCAACATTTTCTTTCATCAAAACTTCGATACCCATTGCTTGTGGCACAACCAAAATATCCGAAAACAAAATCGCAGCATCGGGCGCAATTCTGCGAATGGGTTGCACCGTGATTTCTGAAGCCAATTCTGGAGTTTGACAACGCGTAAAAAAATCATATTTGTCACGCAAAGCGATGAATTCTGGTAAATATCTTCCCGCTTGACGCATCATCCAAACGGGTGGACGAGTTACGGTTTCGCCTTTTAAGGCTCTTAGAAATAGGTCGTTTTTGATCATTTTTTTCTTTCTAGACCTGACAGGTTCTAAAAACCTGTCAGGTTTGTTAATTATATTTGTTGATACATTCATCAATCACATCTTCGATAGTTGGGATTTCGGCAATGATGATGTTTTTTGTAATCTTTTCTAATGAACTTGCGGTTGTTTCTCCAATACAAAAGCAAGTTTCGGTTTTAATTTTATTATCCTTTAAATAACTTTCCACGCCAGATGGACTAAAAAACAAAATTCCGTCAAATTTTTCTGCAGAAGAGATTTTAAATGGAGCCAATTTGGTTTGATAAACTTCTATTTCGTTAAATTTTATTTTTGCCTCTTTTAATGCTTGTGGCAAAGTTTCTTTTCGCAAATTTCCACTAAAAAAAGTGAAGGATTCCTTGTTGTATATTAAGGTAATAATTTCTGCCAATTCCGATGCATAATCCATATAAACATCAACCTTAAAACCGTTTTGTTCTAACAATTCTTTGGTTTTTATGCCTACGCAAAAAGTATTTTTTGTTTTAAATTGTTCCCAATCGGATTGTTCAATTAAACTTAAAACCGCATTTTGACTGCTAAAAATAAGATTTTGATTGATGTTATTCAATTCGAAATTTATATTCTCAATTTCAATAAAATCTTGTTCTAATAAGTCAATATTGGCATCAAGAAACACTTGTCTTTGCTTGTCCGATAATGTTTTGGTTGATAATATGCTGATTTGGCTTTCCATTATTTCTTCAAACTTTCTTTAATATTTTTCATCAATTCAATTCCGCCATTATTCAAGATTTCTTGGGCTAAAGTATATCCTAATTTTTTCCATTCTTGAATTGGAACCACTTTTTCGACTTCTATTTTTTGTTTTCCGTCAATGGATAATAAAATTCCTTTAAACGAAATTTCATATTCATCGAAAGTTGCCAATGCTCCAATTGGTGCTGTACATCCGCCTTCGAGAGTTCTAAGAAACTGTCGTTCTATATAGGTGCAAATATCGGTTTCGAGATCGTTTAATTCGGCAACAGCATTTTTACAAAATTCATCGTTTTGCATGGCGTGAATAACCATTGCGCCTTGTGCTGGTGCAGGAATCATCCAATTGAGAGCCTCCCCAACCCCTCCAAAGGAGGGGCTTTTTATCTCGTTTCCATTAATAAATCCCAGTCTTTCTAAACCTGCGGCTGCAAATATCGCTCCATCCCAATCGTTTTCTTGCAGTTTTTGCATTCGTGTATTTACATTTCCACGCAAATCTACAACCTTATGATTTTTCGGATATTTGTTAAGCCACATGGCTTGACGTCGTAAACTTCCAGTAGCGATTGTTATCGGAGTCACATCAGCAGTGTGTAAATAATCGGTGTTATATTTATGAACTAAAATATCTAAAACATTGGCACGTTTAAGAACTGCGGCTTGCATCATTCCGATTGGTAAAGCCGTTGGAACGTCTTTCATGGAATGAACGGCGATGTCAATTTCGCCATTTATCATTGCAATATCGAGCGTTTTGGTAAAAATCCCTGTAATTCCGAGTTCGTAAAGTGGTTTGTCGAGCAATAAATCGCCTTGGGATTTTACAGCAATGATTTGAGTTTTGTAACCTAAATCGATGAGTAATTTCTCGACCGTTTTGGCTTGCCAAAGTGCGAGTTCGCTGTCACGAGTTCCTATTTTAATTATTCTGTTTTTCATTTTAAAGCCACGAATTCACGAATTTTATAGTTTTTATCACAAAATTCAACAAAATTTAATTCGTGAATTCGTGGCAAATATTTAGAATTACAATTGAAATATTTTATTGATATAATCAATGCTTTCATCGACCATCGTGTCTTCGTCTTTAAGATGATTGGCAAAATGATTGGTTATTTTTTGAATAATGCGATTGCTAATGATTTCGGCTTGTTCTTCATCGAAATTGGATAATTTTTTTCGTTGAAAATTCAATTCAGCATCTTTAATTTCGTTCATTTTTGCTTTTAATGCGTGAATTGTTGGCGCAAATTTTCGATTTTTGGTCCAAGCAATAAACTCGTCTTTTATTTCGTCGATGATGATTTCGGCAGCGGGAATTTGACTTTTTCGATTCTCTAAAGTTTCATCTGTAATTTGCGATAAATCATCTAAATGAATTAACGTTACGTTTTCGAGTTTTCGAACGTCTTCATTTACGTTTTTTGGAATCGATAAATCCAATATCAATAATGGTTTTTTCAAATTCAAAATCGCTTTATCAATCGTTGGATTTTGTGCTCCAGTTGCCACGACCAAAACATCGGCTTTTTGCAATTCGAGATGCAAATCGGCATAATCTTTTACAATCAAATTGAGTTTTCCAGCCAATTTTTCGGCTTTGTTTTTGGTTCGATTTATTAAAGTAATGTGTTCGTTTTTGGTATGTTTTACAAGATTTTCGCAGGTATTTCGACCAATTTTTCCGGTTCCGAAAAGCAGAATATTTTTCTCGCCAATATTTTCGACATTCTTCATTATATATTGTACCGATGCAAACGAAACCGATGTTGCTCCCGAAGAAATTTCGGTATCGGTTTTGATTTTTTTGCTGGCTTGAATCACAGCATTTACCAATCGTTCCATAAATGCATTCGCCAAACCAAAAGATTTTGCTTGCATGAAACTGGTTTTTATCTGCGAAATAATCTCAAAATCGCCCAAAATTTGACTATCTAAACCCGTTCCGACTTTAAATAAATGCGAAATGGCTTCTTTGTTTTTATAAACATGAGCGACTTTTTGGAATTCTTCAACCGTGCCTTCGCTGTTTTCGCAAAGCAATTTTATGAGTTGAAAAGGATGTTCTGCAAAACCGTAAATTTCCGTTCGGTTGCAGGTAGATGTTACGATTAGACTATCGATTCCTTCCGTTTTTGCTTGTTGCAAAAGAGCGTTTTTGGCATTGTCATTCAACGAAAATTTTCCTCTAACTTCGGCATCTGCTTTCTTATAACTCAATCCAATTGAGTAAAAAGTATGATGTTTTGATAGGTTAAGATTTTCCATAAAATATTTTTCGTATTTGCTTTGCAAAATTAAAGTTAAGTTAAAGATAAAAGTAACGCTAAAAGTTCTATTTGTAACGCTTGATGTTTTTTTGAATTTTAATCGTCATTATATTCAAAAAACAGTTATTTTTGTACTGAAATCAATGATTAACGATTCTTAATTTAGAGTTGTTCTAAATAGTTTGTTTGACCTTTTTTGATTTTAAAATTAAAAAAATAGCGCAATGAGTTCAGAAGAAATAATAACAATCGAAGACGATTTTACCCTACTTTTGTTTCAAAACGATTCGGAAGAAATTTTTCAGGCGCAACGCGAAGTAACCAGCGGTTTGATTCAGTTTCATTTTGGGTTAAAAGGCAGCGGGAAATTCATCTTTAATCAAGGGAATTATGCTTTGGATTTAAAGGAAGAAAAATCATTACTGCTTTATAATCCGCAAAAAGAGTTGCCGTTAAACCTAGAGTTATCTCCAAATTCTTGGGCAATTTCTGTGATTATTTCCATAAAAAAATTCCATACATTATTCTCGACCGAAGCCAATTATATTACATTTTTGAGTGACGATAATAAAGACAAAAAATATTACAAAGAAGATAATATCAGCCCATCAATGGCAATTGTTTTGAGTCAATTGTTTCATTATAATTTGAATCCTTCTATAAAAAACTTGTACTATAAAGGAAAAGGATACGAATTATTAAGTTTATATTTTAATAGAAATGACGATCCAAATGCCGAGCAATGTCCGTTTTTAATAGATGAAGATAATGTGATAAAAATAAAAAAAGCCAAAGAAATTATAATTGCCAACATGGCTGAACCGCCAGGATTACAAGAATTAGCAGATGAAATTGGCTTGACGTTGAAGAAACTAAAAATGGGTTTCAAGCAAATTTATGGCGATACGGTATATGGATTTTTGTTTGATTATAAAATGGATTATGCTCGTAAACTTCTAGATTCGGGTTCGTATAACGTGAACGAAGTT
>JAYUFL010000153.1:0-11172 GCA_043738745.1 Bacteroidota bacterium | reverse complement strand
CGATGGCTTCGTTCATGATTTTCTGATACGTATCAAAACCAATATCATTAATAAAACCAGATTGTTCACCACCCAACAAATCGCCTGCACCACGAATTTCTAAATCTTTCATAGCAATATTAAAACCCGAACCCAACTCGCTAAATTGTTCTAGAGCCTGAATTCGTTTTCGAGCATCTTCGGTCATTACCGAATAGGGCGGACAAATAAAATAACAAAACGCTTTTTTATTGCTACGACCTACTCGACCTCGCATTTGATGTAAATCCGAAAGTCCAAAATTATTAGCATTATTAATAAAAATGGTATTGGCATTCGGAACATCCAACCCAGATTCTATGATGGTTGTTGCGACCAAAACATCGAATTCGCCATTCATAAAGGCCAACATTAATTCTTCGAGTTTGGCTCCTTCCATTTGTCCGTGACCAATGCCGACTTTAGCATCTGGAACCAATCTTTGAATCATTCCGGCCACTTCTTTAATGTTTTCTATTCGATTATTAATGAAAAAAACTTGTCCGTTTCTTTGAATTTCATACGAAATAGCATCTCTAATTAACTCTTCCGAAAACTGCACCACATTGGTCTCAATCGGATAACGATTTGGTGGTGGCGTTGTAATTACCGACAAATCTCGAGCCGCCATTAACGAAAATTGTAGCGTTCTTGGAATTGGTGTTGCCGTCAAAGTCAGCGTATCAATATTAGCAGCAATGGTTTTGAGTTTGTCTTTTACATTGACACCAAATTTTTGTTCTTCATCAACAATTAGCAATCCTAAATCTTTAAAAACCACATTTTTATTAACCAATTGATGCGTCCCGATAACAATATCTAGTTTTCCATCGGCTAAATCTTTGAGCGTTTCGGCTTTTTGTTTGGCGGTTCGAAAACGGTTCAAATAACCAATCGAAACCGGCATATCTTTCAGCCTTTCGGTAAAAGTTCGATAATGTTGGTACGCCAAAATGGTCGTTGGAACCAAAATGGCTACTTGTTTGGAATTGTCAACCGCCTTGAAAGCAGCACGAATAGCAACCTCGGTTTTTCCGAAACCAACATCGCCACAAACCAGTCTGTCCATAGGTTTGTCGCTTTCCATATCGGCTTTTACTTCTTGCGTGGACTTGGTTTGGTCTGGCGTATCTTCATATATAAACGAACTTTCTAACTCGGCTTGCAAATAACTGTCTTTGGCAAATTGAAAACCTTTTTCGAGTTTTCGCTTGGCGTATAATTGAATCAAATTGAACGCAATGTGCTTGACTCTCGCCTTGGTTTTTTGTTTTAATGCTTTCCAAGCACCCGAACCTAATTTATAAATTTTGGGTGGTGCACCGTCTTTTCCGTTGTATTTCGAAATTTTATATAACGAATGAATGCTTACGTAAACAATGTCATTATCGGCATAAACCAACTTGATGGCTTCTTGGGTTTTGCCCTCGACTTGAATTTTTTGTAAGCCGCCAAATTTCCCAATTCCGTGGTCAATATGCGTGACATAATCGCCCACGACCAAAGTTGTGAGTTCTTTTAAAGTTATATTTTGCTTTTTGGAAACGTTGTTTTTAATATTGAATTTATGATAACGCTCAAAAATTTGATGATCGGTGTAACAAGCAATTTGGTTTTCTTCGTCTATAAATCCTTGATAAATTGGCAAAGTTATGGTTGCATATTGCTTGCGGATGCTTTCGGCATTGGCTTCGTCAAGACTTTCGAAAATATCGTGAAAACGTTTTGCTTGCGCATCATTCGAGCAAAAAAGATAATTTTTGTAACCGTTAAAATGATTATCATTCAAGTTATTCAACAATAAATCGAATTGTTTGTTGAACGATGGTTGCGGCTGAATGAAAAACTCAAAACTTTTTTTGGTTCTAAAAGTCGGTTTAGATAATTCGATAATCGAAAAATCCAATGCTTTTTTTATAAATTCGGTTTGATTCAAGAAAATTTTTGCAGGTTCTAATCTTTGAATTGTCGAATTTAGATTATCGAAAATTTCTTGTGATTTTGCAAATAATTTATCGAGTTTAGAACAAAGTAATTCGGTATTTTGAATACAAATAATGGTTTCGCTAGAGATATATTCTAAGAAACTTTCTCGATTTTCTTCAAAAAATTTGTTTTCTACGTTTGGAATTATCGTAATTTTCTTTTGTTTTTCGATAGATAATTGCGTTTCGACATCAAAACTTCGGATAGAATCGACTTCGTTACCAAAAAATTCTATTCGATATGGATTGTCATTAGAGAACGAAAAAACATCGATTATGCCACCACGAACCGAAAATTCTCCGGGTTCGGTAATAAAATCGACACGCTTGAATTCATATTCAAATAAAACTTCGTTGATGAACTCAATCGAAATTTTATCGCCAACCGAAACTTTTAAAGTATTCTTTTCTAAATCTTTTTTGGTAACTACTTTCTCGAAAAGTGCTTCGGGATAACTAACAATTACGGCTGGTTTTTTGCGAGAATTTATTCGATTTAAAACCTCAGCACGAAGCAAAACATTGGCATTGTCTGTATCTTCAATTTGGTAAGGTCGTCGGTACGAACCAGGATAAAATAAAACGTCTTTTTCGCCGATAAGTTGCTCTAAATCATTCAAGTAATAAGCCGATTCTTCTTTGTCATTAAATAAAATCAAGAACGGTTTTTCGGTTTTTGTAAACAACGAATGGATCACAAACGACAATGACGATCCAACCAATCCTTGTAAAAAAAGTTTGTTTTCGGGTGTTTTCAGGCTATCGACAATTTGCTTGATTTTTGGTGCATTGTCGTAGGTATTTAGTAATTTAGATTTGCTCAAAACTTGTTTTTATATCGCGATTTTTTAATTAAATATTCTTAATTGGCGTTTATCGGAGCGTTTGGAATGGCTCTTGATGTATCCAGCATTTTTATTAAATCGGATTCGCCATCTTCTTTTTGGATTTTACTTTTTACTGTAATTTCGTCCATTTGCGATTGTAAGGACTGCATTTCGGTATTGATATCGCCAATTAACAGTATGACTTTTGCATCTGGAATTTGATTTAAATTAATAAAAAGTTCCAAAGCATTTACTTTTGTAATCAAAACTACAATTCTACTTTTAATTGCTACATTATTATATTTTATTGGAATATGCAATTTAAGATCTTCTGCTTTTTTCGAAAGGTTTTTGGCTTTAAGTTGAAATGCACCAATAGTTGATTTTGGTTTTTCGGCAAGTTCTTTCAAGAAGATCCTCCATTCTGTCCAATTGTTTGTCAAGGATTGTGCCGTTGCATTCATTGGCTGCGCATTAAAAATCCACGATTTGTTAATGTTTCCAAAAATAACTTCTTTCTTTTTGAATGCCTTGAGATTTTCGGCAATCTGAACGTCGTTATTTTTTCCACAAGAAAACAAAGAAAGGAATAAAAGTAAAGTAAAAAAATGCTTTTTCATGGATTTGAATTTTATTTGCAAAGTTACGAAGGTAAACTGAAAGTAAAAAGTAGAAATTCGGGTTAAGATAAAATTGATGCTAAAATAGATATAACTAGATTTTTTTAAATTAAAAATCATAACGAAAACGTTATATTTGTATTTAAATTTCTTAAAAATGGATACAAAAATTTTGATTATTGGCGCTTGCGGGCAAATCGGAACAGAGTTAACGCACAGATTACGAAATATTTATGGTTCTGAAAATGTAGTAGCGTCTGACATTCGAAAATTAAATAACGAAATTGTCAATAACGGAATTTTTGAAGTTGTAAATGCGCTAGATTATAATCAAATTGAACATTTGATAGAAAAATATCATATCACCGATGTTTATTTGATGGCTGCTTTATTATCGGCAACGGCCGAAAAAAACCCAGCATTCGCATGGGATTTAAACATGAATTCGTTATTTCATGTTTTGAATTTAGCAAAAGCAAAAAAGATTAAAAAAATATTTTGGCCGTCGAGTATAGCAGTTTTTGGACCAACAACTCCCAAAGAGAACACACCACAATACACTATTATGGAGCCAAGTACGGTATATGGAATTAGTAAACAATCGGGCGAACGTTGGTGCGAATACTACCATAATATTTTTGGTGTTGATGTCCGAAGCATCCGTTATCCTGGATTAATTTCTTGGACCTCGCCTCCTGGTGGCGGTACTACAGACTATGCTGTAGATATTTTTCACAAAGCATTGAGCGACGGAAATTACGAATGCTTTTTATCTTCCGAAACGAAAATGCCAATGATGTATATGAATGATGCTATAAATGCAACTGTAAATATTATGTTGGCTGATGCTGAAAAAATTAAAATTCGTTCGTCGTACAATTTAGCCGCAATGAGTTTTACGCCAGCACAAATTGCTTTGGAAATTAAAAAACATATTCCAAATTTCGAAATTACTTACAAACCTGACTTTCGTCAAAAAATTGCGGATTCTTGGCCTGCAAGTATTGATGATTACTATGCTCGAGAGGATTGGGGATGGAAGCATGAGTTTGGAATTGAAAAAATGACTTTAGAAATGCTTGAAAACTTAAAAAAATAAATCCTCTTGATTTTCTGTTTTTTTTAAAAATTAAAGACAAAACGCATACAAATTAATGATTGCGTTTTGTCTTTAATTTATTTAAAAAATTTTATCCATTTAAACTTGCTGACAAGTATTCTCTGTTCATTTGTGCAATATATTCTAACGAAATTCCTTTAGGACATTCCACTTCGCAAGCTCCAGTATTGGTGCAATTTCCGAAACCTTCATGATCCATCTGGGCAACCATGTTCAAGACTCTGTCGTGCGCTTCGACTTTTCCTTGCGGTAAAAGTGCGAACTGCGATACTTTTGCAGAAACAAAAAGCATTGCCGATGAGTTTTTGCAAGTGGCAACGCATGCGCCACAACCTATACAAGTTGCAGCATCGAAAGCTTTGTCTGCGTCATGTTTGTCGATTGGAATAGTGTTGGCATCGATAGTGTTTCCGGAGGTATTTACGGATATAAATCCTCCAGATTGCTGGATTCTGTCAAAAGCACTTCTATCTACTACTAAATCTTTGATTACTGGAAAAGCTTTGGCTCTAAATGGCTCGATATAAATCGTATCCCCATCTTTGAATTTTCGCATGTGCAACTGGCAAGTCGTAACCAAACGGTCTGGACCATGTGCCTCGCCATTTATGTAAAGCGAACACATTCCGCAAATTCCTTCGCGACAATCATGATCGAAAGCAACGGTATCACTCCCTTTTTCGATTAATTGATCGTTAAGAATGTCTAGCATTTCCAAGAATGACATATCAGGTTCGATATAATCTACTTGATAATCTACTAATTTTCCTGTTGTTTTAGCGTTTTCTTGACGCCATATTTTTAAGTTTAGTTTCATTTTATATTGTTTGAAAGTCATAATGTCAAAAGTCTTAATGTCGTTTGACTTTAAGACTTTTGACTTTCGACAATTTTATTTATAACTTCTCTGTACTAATTTAACATTCTCAAATTTCAATTCTTCTTTATGCAAAACAGCATCGGATGGTTTTCCTTTGTATTCCCATGCGGCAACGTAAGCAAAATTCTCGTCGTCACGTTGTGCTTCACCATCAGGAGTTTGATATTCCTCACGGAAATGTCCACCACAAGATTCGTTTCTGTGCAAAGCATCTTTTGCAAAAAGTTCTCCTAATTCCAAGAAATCCGCTACACGAAGTGCTTTTGCTAATTCTGGATTAAAACTATCTGGAGTTCCAGGAATACGAACATCTTTATAAAAGTCTTCACGAATTTGAGCAATTTCGGCTTGAGCCTCTGCTAATCCTTTTGCATTTCGTGCCATTCCAACTTTGTCCCACATGATTTTTCCTAATTTTTTATGGAAATAATCCGCAGGTTTTGTTCCTCCGTTGTTCATTAATGCATTTACTTGTGCATTTACATTTGCTTCAGCAGCATCAAATTCTGGAGTATCTGTAGAGATTTCACCCATTTTGATATCTGGTGCCAAATAATCTCCTATTGTATAAGGAAGAATAAAATAACCATCCGCCAAACCTTGCATTAATGCCGAAGCACCCAATCTGTTGGCTCCGTGATCAGAAAAGTTAGATTCTCCGATTGAAAAACAGCCAGGAATTGTAGTTTGCAAATTGTAATCTACCCATGTCCCGCCCATAGTGTAATGTACCGCAGGGTAAATCATCATTGGGGTTGCGTATGGATTTTCGTCTACAATTTTCTCATACATTTGGAACAAGTTACCATATTTATTGGCAACTACTTCGGTTCCTAATTTTTGTATTAATGCTTGATCGTTGTGATCTAAACCTTTTACTTGTACTTGGTCGTTTCCGTATCTTGTTATTGCCGCAGCAAAATCAAGGTAAACGGCTTCGCCTGTTTTATTTACTCCAAAACCGGCATCGCAACGCTCTTTTGCTGCACGCGAAGCAATATCACGAGGAACAAGATTTCCAAAAGCTGGATATTTTCTTTCTAGATAATAGTCTCTATCTTCTTCTTTTAAATCGGTTGGTTTTAATTTTCCTTCACGAATGGCTTTTGCATCTTCGAGTTTTGCAGGAACCCAAATTCGACCATCGTTACGCAAAGATTCCGACATTAACGTCAGTTTTGCTTGATGATCTCCAGAAACTGGAATACAAGTTGGGTGAATTTGTGTGTAGCAAGGATTGGCAAAATACGCTCCGCGTTTGTGGATCTTCCAAGCCGCAGTTACGTTGCTTCCCATTGCATTTGTAGATAGAAAAAACACGTTTCCGTATCCACCAGATGCAATAACAACTGCATGTGCCGAGTGACGCTCGATTTTTCCTGAAACCAAATCACGGGCTATAATTCCTCTTGCTTTTCCGTTTACGATTACTAAATCTAGCATTTCGTGACGGTTGTACATTTTTATTTTTCCACGACCAATTTGGCGGTTCATTGCCGAATAGGCTCCTAATAATAATTGTTGTCCTGTTTGTCCTTTGGCATAAAAAGTTCTCGAAACTAGTGTTCCTCCAAACGAACGATTGTCCAAAAGTCCGCCATATTCTCTTGCAAATGGAACACCTTGCGCCACACATTGATCGATAATATTGGTTGAAACTTCTGCCAAACGATGCACATTGGCTTCGCGGGCACGATAATCGCCACCTTTAACAGTATCATAAAACAATCGGAAAGTTGAATCTCCATCGCCCTGATAGTTTTTTGCAGCATTAATTCCACCTTGTGCAGCAATTGAGTGCGCACGACGAGGCGAATCTTGGAAGCAAAAAGTTTTTACGTTATAACCCAATTCTGCCAACGTTGCCGCAGCCGAACCACCAGCAAGACCAGTACCTACAACAATAATATCTAAATTACGTTTGTTGGCTGGATTTACCAGATTGATATGATCTTTATAATTGGTCCATTTGTCTGAAATGGCTCCACTTGGAATTTTTGAATCTAATGCCATAATGATTAATTATTAAAATGATGAAATAATGCAATAAAAATGAAACCAAAAGGCACTACGATTGCAAACGCATATCCTAATTTATGTAACGATTTTGAGTATTTGTTGTTAAAACCTACTGATTGAAACGACGAATTAAATCCGTGCCACAAGTGTAATGATAACAATAAAAAAGCAACACAATACAAGATTGTTCTTGGCAAACTCTGAAATTTTTCAATCAAAATTGGGTAATATCTTGTTGCATCAAGGGGGTTTACTTGAATGTATTTGTAATTCATTTCTGGAAGCCAAAAATCATAAAAATGTAATCCAATAAATGCCAAAACTACCGATCCGGAAATAATCATATTTCTCGAAGCCCAATTTGCGTTTGCTGCTCCATTGTATTTTGCATAAGCAATAGGTCTTGCACTACGATTTTTGAAATCTAAAATAAATCCCATACAAAAATGAAAAACAACGCCAACTATTAGAAGAGGTTGAATTATAAATTGTACCAATGGATTGTTTCCCATGAAATGTGAAATTGCATTGAAAGTATCTGGGCTAAAAACCGATGTACTGTTAATGAAAAAATGCTGGGATAAAAACAAAATTAAGAAAAGTCCCGAAAGTGCCATTGCTACTTTTCGAGCAATAGATGACTTTAATAATGTAGAATTGGCCATAATAGTTATTTGAAAATTATATTTGACCACAAAAATACAGCAATTTGCAAAATACTACAACGTTTTCTATATTATTTATAATGATTTTAAATTTTGTTGAAGTTAAATTTGTTTAGTAATCAAATCCCCTAGCCCCGATTGTAGTGGAAATCCTTTTTGGTTTGTGCGGCGAAAGCAAGCAAAAACTAAAAAGATTGTATCGGAAAGCGGGAAATTGCTCCAAAAAATTCTTATTTTTGATGTCAAATTAATATTCATATCATGAAATACCATCAAATAGACCGACATCTTTACATAAAAAATCGCGAGAAATTTACGTCTCAAATGAAACCAAATAGTTTGGCGATTTTTAATTCTAATGACATTTATCCAGTATCTGCCGATAGCACTTTGCCGTTTGCACAGCATCGCGACATTCTATATTTATCGGGCGTGGATCAGGAGGAAAGTATTTTGTTGCTTTTTCCAGATGCGCCATACGAGGAACATCGCGAAATGTTATTCCTAAAAGAAACTAGTGAGCATATTGCGGTTTGGGAAGGCGAAAAACTTACGAAAGATCGCGCTTTTGAAGTTTCGGGAATAAAAACCGTTTTTTGGTTGCAGGATTTCGAGAAAACGCTTAACCAAATGATGAGTTATTGCGATACTATTTACATAAATACCAACGAGCATTATCGCGCATCTATAGAAACCGAAACCCGCGAAGCCCGTTTTGTAAAATGGTGGAAAGAAAAATATCCTGCACATCAGGTGGCAAAAAGCAATCCGATTTTGCAACGAATTAGGTCTATAAAAGAATCCGAAGAAATAGATTTAATACAAAATGCTTGCGATATTACCGAGAAAGGGTTTCGTAGATTGCTGCCATTTGTAAAACCAAATGTAACTGAATACGAAATCGAAGCCGAACTTATTCATGAGTTTATCCGCAATCGGTCTCGAGGTTTTGCTTATACGCCAATTATTGCATCGGGGAATAACGCTAATGTGTTGCATTATATAGAAAACAACCAACAATGCAAGGCTGGAGATTTGATTTTACTAGATATTGCTGCGGAATATGCCAATTATTCTAGCGATATGACGAGAATGATTCCTGTTTCTGGACGGTTTTCGGAGAGACAAAAAGCGGTTTACAATGCTGTTTTAAACGTAAAAAACGAAGCAACAAAAATGCTTGTTCCCGGAACTTTATGGAAACAATATCATGTAGAGGTTGGGAAAATCATGACTTCGGAATTACTAGGTTTGGGGCTAATTGACAAAGCAGACGTTCAAAACGAAAATCCAGAATGGCCCGCTTACAAAAAATATTTTATGCACGGAACTTCGCACCATATGGGGTTGGACACTCATGACTATGGATTGCTGCACGAACCTATGAAAGCCAATATGGTCTTTACTGTAGAACCTGGAATTTATATTCCTGCGGAAGGTTTTGGGATTAGATTGGAGGATAATGTTGTGGTTCAAGAAAAAGGTGAACCCTATAATTTGATGCGTAATATCCCAATTGAAGTTGAGGAAATCGAAAGTTTGATGAATTTATAAAAATTGTTTAAAAGGATATAAGTTTGGACGGTTTGCAGAAATGTAAACCGTTTTTTATTTTTTTGGTAATTGTATTTGAGGCATTGGTTCACAAAGTGTTTTATTTACAATTTTTGAACGCATTAGTGCCTTTTTATTAAAATGCCTAGAAATATTTTGAATAATTTCTGTGTAATTATCAAATTCCCCGTTTTTATGATAAAATACTTTTATAGAACTACAATTATTATGTTCAAACACAGTATTCAATAACGTTCTGTCAGACAATCCGCAGGAATGACCCATTATACAAACTTGAAATTTTTCACTATCTATATATCTCAATAAATTATTGTAATTTGAATTTTGTAAATATTGAAACGATTTAAAATTCTTTAAATATTCATTGTCATCAAGATTTTCAATTGCTTTGTAATCATCATCCATTTCATCTCCAAAACCAAAATTAATTTTATTTTCATCATTATTCCCTAAATTTCCGTGAATAAAATTTACTTTACTTTCAATCCTGTAATCTTTATCTAGTAAATCATTATAAATATTTACAATTGGAGTGTAGTTGAAATTCAAAAAATATAAATTATTTACTAATTCTTCTTTATTTTCCTTATCAAAATGTTGCTTAATTTCTTCAATATCTTCTGCTTTCGAAAATTCTTTATCAATATTATGTTCATTACTTAATAAAGAAATTGGTTTTAGAATATTATAAAAATTCATCCAATTAATATCTGAGTTTTTACAAAAATCTAATTGATAATTACCTACTACTTTCTCATTTAAATATTTTTCCAGTAGATTTTTTACTTGTTCGAATTCTTGATTAAGTATCACAACTTTTTTTCTTAATTGTTCTTTACTTAAACTAATCAATCCTTTACTGTACTTTAATTCTTTTAAATTTTTATAATATTCATTTTCAATATCAACCCAGTTATTAATTGATAAATTATTACATAAAATTTGAAAAAAATTATTTTTAAAATTCATCACTCCGCCATTATTATTAACGAAATTCTTGAGTTTTTCAAATGAATTTATACTATCATTCCATAATTTATTATCTATAACAAATTGGTGCATTACAATTTGAACTTGGACTAGATTCTCTAAATCTAAAAATGGATTATTGTTCAAATCTTTGATTACTTGAATCCAAAAATCATCAATAAAATTCCTGTAAGAAGTTGGTAATCCGTGAGCCAAATCAAATCCGTTTCCAATAATAATTAGTCTATTCATATTTCAAAATCATTTTCTCAAAAATAAGTTTTTAACTTATAAAAATCTATTTTTGTAATTACAAACTATTAACAATAAACTTGAACCAAATCCTCTACAAAAACACTAAAATAAATTACTCCGATTCGGGAACAGGAACAACTATTGTTCTGCTTCACGGATATCTGGAAAACATATCGATGTGGGATTTTTGCATTGCCGAAATGTCTAAAAAAAATCGTGTAATTGCCATCGATTTACTC
>JAYUFL010000152.1:0-11191 GCA_043738745.1 Bacteroidota bacterium | reverse complement strand
GTAATTCTTGAGCAATTTTTGTATTTACATTTTCTACGGCTTTTAGCACTCCTTTTCCAAGATAGGCTTTTCCGCCATCGCGCAATTCCATGGCTTCGTGTTCGCCTGTCGATGCTCCTGAAGGAACAGCGGCGCGACCAAGAACTCCGTTTTCGGTAACTACATCGACTTCGATGGTTGGATTTCCTCTTGAATCGAAAATTTGTCTTGCGTGAATTTTGATAATTATGCTCATTTTTTTATTTTAAATTTTGAATTATAAATTTTGAATTACAAATATATTATTAATTTATTAGCACGAACCTAATAAAACGTGATTATTATTAACGATAACGTTTTAGTATGTATTTGCAATTTTGTGGTTTACACAATCTAATTATTATTACTTTTTATCATACGCAAAAATGATTTTAGTGAGTGTAATAATGATTTATAACGTAATTATTTCGAAATTTTTTGAAAACGGATTTAAATTAGATACTAATTTTTCGATTAAAGCACAACCAAATTCTAAATAAAATTCTGAAAAATTGGCTTGTCGTTCTTGTAAACTTTCATTGGGGAAAAGTTCATTTTGTAAATCTGTAATTCGTACTAACTCTTCAGAGTGTTTTTGTTTTTCGGCTTTCAATAATCGTTTTTCGAGATTTTCTAATCCTTTGATTTGTTTCGATTCTTGCGCTTTTACTGCTCCAATAAATGATTTTTCGGTTTGGTTAGCAATCGTTACTAATTTTTCGAATTGTTGGTTTAAAAATATTTTTTGTTGTTCAAAATTAAATTTATTTTCAGATAATAAATTTATTTTATTGTTTACTAATTCTTTTTGTTTCAAAAATAAATCTGCCCAAGATAAATTAAGTTTGTCTAATTTTTTTATTTGTTTTTGAGTTCCTAAAAGTGCTGAATTTCGCAACATCAATATAGGAAAAGTAATCTGATGATACTCGAAAGTTGATCTTAATTCTAACCAATAAGCAATTTCTCCACCACCACCAATATAACAAAGGTTAGGCAAAATAACTTCTTGATACAAAGGGCGCAAAATTACATTTGGACTAAATCGTTCTGGAAATTTTTTAAGTTCTAGTAAAATTTCGGTTTCAGAGAATTCTATTTTGGTGTTATTGATTTTATACACTCCATTTTCTAGAATAATTCGTTCTCGAAGATTATCTAAAATATAAAATAAATTAATTTTCCGAGGATTAACCTGAATTGAATAATCTTGAAGTTTTTCGATGATTTCATTCACTTTTTCGAACGATTTTTGCTGCAATAATTCTTGTTTTATATAAGACGAAAAGATTTCTTTCAGATTATGATTATCGGCATCAAGAATAACTAATCCATAGTCTCCAAAAAGTTTATTTGCTAAAAATCGAGTTGCATCGGCAAGATTCGAATGTTTCAAATACGATTGTTCGAATAAATTTTTTATAAAATTCGCATTATTCCCAGAACCTAATTCTTGTGCAAAAACTTCGAAAACTTCGTGCAATCCATCGGTTGATAATCGTCCAACGGGTCCAGAAGTATCTTTGTTCCAACGAAATTTTTTGCCTTTAAAACTAAAATAATTAATTTCATCAAAATCATGATCTTCAGTTGCCATCCAGTATATTGGCACAAAATTTTGATTTGGGTATTTCGATTTTAATTCAGAACATAAATTAATAGCCGAAATTATCTTGTATAAAAAATATAAAGGTCCAGTAAATAAATTGAGTTGATGCCCTGTTGTTATCGTAAATGTGTTCGAATTATTTAGAAGTTCAATATTGGTTAAAGTCGCTTTTGATGGTTCTAAACTAGAATATTGTTTTGTTAATTCATCGACTAGAATACTTCTTTTTTTATTACTATCGAAGTTTTTGTTATCATTGAAATTGACTAATTTTTCCTGAAATTGACTTTCAAAATTTTCAATTCTAGGAAAACGATTGTACAATGGCTTTAAATTTCTACTTTCATTTAAATAATCGATTATTATTGGAGTGAAATATCCTGAATTTTGAAAAGTAATACAGTCGTTTGACATTTTTTATTTTTAACAAATTTATAAAATAAATTTTAAAAAGTAATGTTCATTCCCGCCAAAGTATAATTTCGATTGGAACTAAAACTATAGTTAAATTTTGGTTTAAAATGTTGAATTTCTCCGACTGTTGTCGTAGTTTTTACTATAATTCTATTTTTTACTATACTTTTACCTATTATATAACCCATGAAAACTGCAATCGGATAGTCTGAAGCCCAATGTACTTTGCTCTGCAACATTTCGAAACCAAGTAATCCCATCAGGGAATATCCAACGGGTTTAATCCATTTTTTATCTTTGTAGTTTTCTGAAATAATCATAAAAGTAGTCATAAAAGTGGTTAAATGTCCCGAGGGAACCGCATCATAAGAAGGGGTTTCGACTGCATAGGCACGAAAGGACGGAAACGGATTCCAATCGCCCCCTTTATGCCCATATCCTTCGGCAATAAAAGGACTTTCTCGACCCGTAATCCTTTTTAAAGTCTGAACAAAAACGCCAGATGCAAGTAATCCTTCCATTATTTCGCTCGAAGTATGCACGGCTCTATAATCTTTTTCGATTAACCCAAAAGCCAAAATTCCTCCACCAAGTAAAATAGATGTAAAACCGTTCCCTAGATTGTAAACACCTGAATTAAATTTGTTTGGAATATATTTTAAAGGACCCGAGTAATAGTGATCTGCATCCAGACCAATTTGCGCTCCAAATTCGCGAGAATTATCAATTATTTTTTGATCCACAGGCAACAATGCAATTGTGGTTCCAACTGCAATTCCCCCAAAAATCAAATTATTTTTTTGAATAACTAAACTTCCCATAGTCCCAAAATCATTTGGGAGTCGGTTTATAAACTCCCAAAAGTGGGGTTTTTTATATTCGAAAGTAAGGTTATTATTAATTTTATAATCCTGAACTTCTGAATTTTCGAGTATTGGTAATTTAACTTTTAAACTATCTTTTTCTTGCGCATTGGAATTTATGAATATAAAAATAGAAAATAAAAACAGGTTTTTCATGATAAGAATTTGGTTTGCAAAAATATAAAAAAAAACTATTTGAATAGCTTAATAGTATGTTTTTAAAATCATAATTAGTATTTTTGAAATATAAATTAGAAAAATGAAAATCATTATATCGCCTGCAAAATCTCTAAATTTCGAAAAAAAATTACCAACGAATTTATTCACAGAGAGTGTTTTTTTGAAAGAATCGAAAAAAGTACATTCTGTATTAAAGAAAATAAAACCAACCGAATTAGCAACTCTAATGAGTATTTCGGATAAATTGGCGGATTTAAACTGGCATCGTAACCAATCTTGGAAATTACCATTCAATCCAGAAAACTCAAGACCAGCAGTTTATGCTTTTGATGGAGATGTTTACGGTGGATTAGACGTTTATAGTTTGCCATTAGAAAAACTCGAAACCATGCAGAATAAACTCAGAATTCTTTCGGGATTATATGGTTTATTAAAACCTTTGGACCTGATGCAAGCCTATAGACTAGAAATGGGAACCAAAATTGCAATAGGCGAGAGTAAGAATTTATATGACTTTTGGAAAACTAAAATTACAAATGCTCTAAATAAAGAATTGACCAAAGACGAACTTTTTGTGAACTTGGCAAGCAATGAATATTTTTCGGTAGTTGATGTAAAAAAACTAAAAGTAAACATAATTACGCCAGAGTTCAAAGATTATAAAGATGGAAAACTCAAAACAATTAGTTTTTTTGCCAAACGAGCCAGAGGTTTAATGGTTCGATATATTTTAGATACTAATGCCGAAACTATCGAAGATTTAAAAGCATTCGGTTACGAAAATTACCGTTTTGATGCCAATTTATCAAAAGGTTATAATTTGGTTTTTACGAGATAATTGTTTCTTAATTGCTTAATTTTAATTACTTTGACCTTATAACTTTGTGACTTTGATACTTTGTATCTTTAAAAAAAAGATTACATTTACAATAATATTAATTAACAAATAAAATGAAAAAAAGTATAATTATTGCTGGAATATTTGCCACGACAAGTATTTTTGCACAAGACGATTTGATAAAAAAAGTAATCGGAAACGCTTCGATTCAATCAAAATTTATTTTTAAAGATGTTATAGATTTGGACAGAACATCTGTTAAAAACCAAGGTTCGGCTGGAACTTGTTGGAGTTATTCTGGAAATTCTTTTATCGAATCAGAAATGATGCGTTTAAAGAAAAAACCAGTTGATATTGCCGAAATTTTTACGGCAAGAGAAGTCTATTTAGGAAAAGCAAGAAACTACATTCTACTTGGAGGAAACATGGGATTGGGTGATGGAGCAGAATTACATGATGTTATGAATATTCTTCGTAAAAACGGAGCAATGCCTCAATCGGCCTACACAATGGAAGATTACGGCAAAGGTTCTGTTAAATCGGGCGAAATGCAAAAACATATTAAAGAAATTTTGGATGCTTTCTTAAAAAATCCAAATAACAAAAGTGCCACTTGGGTCAAAGATATTAACGATTATATGGACTCGCAATTAGGTAAAATTCCAGAAAAATTTGATTATGCTGGAAAATCTTATACTCCTCAAACATTTGCAAAAGAAGTAGTTGGAATTGATGCTAACGATTATATCGAGATTTCGAACTATAAAGATAATCCTTATTATGCTAAAATGGTTCAACCTGTTTCTGATAATTGGAGTGGAGATCAGTTATACAACGTTCCAATGACAATCATTACTGACGCAGTAGATAATGCTTTATCAAAAGGTTTTACCGTTGGTTGGGCAACAGACGTTTCTGAACCTTATTTTTCATGGAAAAATGGTGTAGCAATTGTTCCAAATGTTGATGATTTGTACAATATTACAGATGATCAAAAGAAAACTTTTTTTGATGGTCCAGCAAAAGAAAAAGAAATATCAGAAGATATGCGCCTTGATGCATTATATACAATGAATACAACAGACGATCACGGTATGCATATTGTTGGAAAAGCCAAAGATCAAAACGGAAAAGAATATTACAAAGTAAAAAATTCTTGGGGCGAAACTAATGATTACAAAGGATATTTGTACGTGACCAAAACTTTTGTACAATTAAAAACTACGGCTTTGATGTTGAATAAAAACTCACTAACTAAAGAATTACGCGCTAAATTGAAGGTTTAATTTTTCGATTTTAATAAAACAAAAAACTCCAAACTTAATTTGTTTGGAGTTTTTTGTTTTATTAAAATCTAATGAACATTAGACAAATCCACTTTTTTATTCCCAGTTTTTAATATTAAAACAATAGGAATACAAAGCAAAAACACAATTCCCAAATACATAAAAATATCCATAAACGATAAAACACTTGCCTGTTTCATAACCTTTACTTCCAAAATCTGATTGGCTTTGTCCATCGCTTGATTGAACGTATAACCTTTTGCCATAAAGCCTTTTTGAAGCATATTTATTTGATTTTGAACAATAAATTTGGTTTTGTCTAATTTAGAAACCAAATCTACTCGATGTTGCTGATTGAATCGCGCTATAAAAGTTGTTATAATTGCAATACCAAACGAACCGCCCAATTGTCGCATCATTCCTGTAAATGCTGCACCATCGCCAATTTCTTTTCCTTTTAAAGTTGACAATGACAAACTCGTAATTGGAACAAAAAGTAATCCTAAACCAACGCCACGCAACACCAATGGCCAAAACATATTGTCTTCTCCAGTATCGGGCGTAAGTATGCGACTCATCCAATATGTAAAAAAGAAAAAAGCCAAAAATCCTGCAGTTATCATATATTTTTGATTGACACCTTTCTGTATCATTTTTCCAACCATTGGCATCATAAAGCCAGTCATTAATGAACTCGGAATGAGTAAAAGTCCAGCGTCAGTAGCAGACCAACGCAATATAGATTGTGTATAAATCGGTATTAAAAATGTAGAAGCATACAATCCAAAACCTAGAATAAATGCCATAATCGTTCCAACTCGCAAATTGGTATCTTTAAATACTCTTAAATTTACAATCGGATATTTATAATTTAATTGTCTTTGAATGAATAAAATAAATCCAAAAACCGTCATTATACTAAGAGTCAAAATAGTTCTATCGTTAAACCAATCGTCTTGTTGACCATGTTCTAAAACAAATTGCAACGAGCCAATACAAACCGTTAAATATAAAATTCCGAGCCAATCGACTTGAGATGCTTTCAATTTTTCACCATATTTTGGGCTTTTTACATAAATAATGGTCAAAATTGCTGCAATTATTCCTAACGGAACATTGATATAGAAAATATATGGCCAAGAAAAATGATCTGTAATATAGCCTCCCAACGGCGGTCCAAGAGTTGGTCCCATAATAACGCCCATTCCATAAAATGCTTGCGCCATACCACGTTTTGCGATTGGATAACTTTCGGTCAACATGGTTTGTGCAGTTACCAAAAGTGCGCCACCACCCAAGCCTTGAATGAATCTGAAAATTACTAATTCCCAAATATTAGTCGCATTTCCACACATAAAGGAAGCGACCGTGAAAATAATTATCGATGCTGTAAAGTAATTGCGTCGTCCAAACTGTTGCGACAACCAACTCGTCATCGGGATAATGATAACATTTGCAATGGCATAAGCAGTAATTACCCATGCAATATCTGTTAAAGTTGCACCCAAACTTCCACGCATGTTGTTTAGAGCCACGTTTACAATTGTAGTATCGACAATTTCTAATAGCGAACAAAGTATTGCAATAACTGTTATTATCACGCGTCGAAAACCATATTCTACCAATTCATCTGGATCGTGTTGAATCATATTTTTGTTTTTAAAATCACTAGACTTGGGAGGACAAAGTTTGGAGTTTCTTTTTCGTAGTTTACTGGGCTACTGTTACATCAACTTCGGCATTCATTCCTGATCGTAAAAGTTGAAGTTTATTTTTATCATTTTTTTTCGAAAATGTAATTTTTACTGGAATTCTTTGAACTGTTTTTACAAAATTTCCTGTAGCATTATCTGGAGGCAAAATCGAAAATTGAGAACCAGTTGCTGGAGAAAATGATGCTAAAGTTCCAACAAATTCTTCTCCGCCAAAAGCATCGATTTTTATAGAAACTTCTTGACCAATTTTCATTTTATTTAATTGTGTTTCTTTAAAATTTCCTATAACCCAAACTTCAGAATTATTAATCAAATAGAATAAAGATTGACCTTGTTGTACCAATTGTCCAGGCTGAATATCAATTCTAGAAACTTGCCCATCTACTTGCGCCGTTATGATTGTATAATCTACATTTAGTTTTGCAGCTTCTAAAATAGCATTGGCTTTCGAGATATTTGCAGATGCAACTTTAGTCTGATTTCCTGAAACTACGGTTCGTGTTTTTAAAACATTTTTCTGATATTCGCTTGCTCTTTGTTGGTCTTTCAAAATGTTCAATTGGCTTTCGGCTTCTTGTTTTGTTGCCAACGATTGCTCGTATTGTTGTTTGGTTATGGAATGATTTTTATACAAATTATTATATCTTTCAAAATCTGCTGTTGCACGACCCAAACGAATTTTTGCTGTTTCGATGTTGCCATTTGCTGTCGAAATATTAGCATCAGAAACCGAAACATTTGCATTTGCAGTTCCAATTTCAGATTTTGAAACCTCGTAACCACTTTCTGCAACTGCCAAACCTGCTTTTGCATCCTCGACTTTCAATATATAATCTTTATTGTCGATAATAAAAAGCGTATCACCTTTTTTGACAAAATCGTTATCTTTTACAAATACTTTCGAAATATACCCCGAAACTTTCGGAATAATCGGATTCATATTCTTCTGAACCTGAGCATCATCTGTCGTTTCGTGCGATTGAGAATGTAAATAACTCATAATTCCGTAACCCAATCCAGCAAGGATTATTATTGGAAGAATTATTTTTAATTTGTTGCTTTTTGGTTTTGTTTCTTCTGTATTTTCCATTATAAGTTAGTTTTTAAAGGATGATGTTAATGTTCCCGCTGCCGATTGCATTTCGTAGTATTTCAAGAACGAATTAGCACGAGAGAGTGCATAATTTAGTTTAGAATTAAGTTGTTCGACATCTGCTTCAAGCAAATCGTTGGTTGTCGATAGTCCGTTGTCGTATTTGTCTTTTACGATTCTGTAATTTTCAGAGGCCTGACCAACTGCTTGTTCGTAAACCAAGTTTTGTTTTAAAGTCAAATTGTAATTTTCTGAAGCATTCTGAACTTGAATTTTTATATTTTCCGATAAAATTTCTTGATTTTGTTTTGTTTCTTGCAATTTGTTTTTTGCTAGTTTTATGTCTTTTCCAACTTTAAATATCGAACTCAAATCGTAATTAAATCCCAATCCGAAACTTAAAGCATTTGTAATTGTGGCTACATTTTGCAATTGCAAAGCCGTATATCCAGCCTTTAAAGCAATTTGAGGAAAATAACCACTTTTGGCAATCGCAATATTATTTTCTCCTGCTTTTTGTATAAAATTAAAAACCTCTAAATCTTTTCGGTTTTTTAGAGCATCATCAAAAGTTCTATTTGTTATTTCCGATTTTCCATTATCAAATTGATGTTCGTCTATTCCGATTTTATAATCTTCTGGAAGTTTCATTAATGTGATCAAATAAAAATTCAAAACAGAAACATTTTTCTTCATTTCGTCCAACGATAATTGCACTTTCGATTGTTGTAATTGCGCTTTTAGCAAATCATTTCTAGCAATTACTCCGTTTTTTTCTAAATCAGAAAAATCTTTTACACGTTGTTCTGCCGATTTTAAATTTTCAGAAATCAATTTTACCGATTTTTGCGCCCGATATAAATTGGCATAATATTCAACGACTTTCATCGCAATTTCTTCTTTGGTTTGAATCGATTTTGATTGTTCTGCTTTGTATAAATTTTCGTTTGCTTTTATCGAATTTTGTATTTTAAATCCCGAAAACAAAGGCATATTTATATTGGCTTGACCAATGATTAATTCGTTTACCGATGGCGAAGCGGCAGCATTAGGATTCGAACTTTTTAAATCTACGGTTGCACCGGCCAATCGCAAATATTGTCCAGAAATCTTAAAATCTGGATATTGAATGTTTTTTACAACTTCGTATTCCAATTTTTTAGTTTCGATTTTTGTGTTCGATAAAATCGCTTCATTACTTTTGGTAATTGCCAAATCGATTGCTTCTTTAAGATTCAAAATTGTTTCTTGCGAATACATATTTGTAAATCCGAATAACAAAATCAATAGCATTATTTTGTTTTTAATTTGCATATAATAGTAAAGATTTAATGGTTTGTTGAATGTGATTTATTAGTTCATTTTTAATATATTGATTGTGGTTTTCATCTGTTTTTAACGATAAAACATCACCCAAAAATGATTTATGCATTTGGAAATAAAAATAAGTACCAAGAATAGTAGGAATTATCAAATGAAGATTAATATCTTTTCTAAAAATATTTAAAGATTGACCTTCAAGAACAATTTTTTCTAACGAATTAATATTGGCTTTTTTAATACCATTAAATGATTCGAAATCCATTGCACGTTTTTTAGACGAAATTTCGAACAAAAGAATATGATGAAAATCGCGATTGTTATTTATTCGCTCTATATATAATTGAATAAATTTTTCAATTTTTTGAATCGGATTAAGATTTTCATCAATAATATGTTCCAAACTATTTTTTAAATCTGCTGTTCGATGAACTATTAAACTTTCGAGTAATTTTTCTTTAGAACCGAAATAATAAGAAACCATTGCAACATTTACATCAGATAGTTTAGAAATTTCACGAATAGAAGTTCCGTCAAAACCTTTTTCTGCGAAAAGTTTTTCGGCAACTTGAAGAATTTGAGTTTGTTTTTCGTTAAAAATTTCCATATCGAATGCAAAATTAAACATTTGTTTAAATTAAACGTTTGTTTAAATATTAATTAACTTATTTTTAACTTTTGTAAATTTTAGCAAAAAAAAACTGCCAATACTGACAGTCTTTAATAATTTTATTTTTGAAATTAATCTGCTAATTGACCATATTCGGCTTTAGACATTTCACCAGATTGAATTCTTCTTAATTCATCTAAGTGAGCATTCATGTAAGCATCCATCTCGGGAGTAATATTTGCTGGTTTTGCCATTTTATAAGTACCGTTCAAAACTCCGTTATAATAGTAAAAGAAATTATAATCAAAAACCGAAGCAGTTAAGTTACCATTTACTGGATTAGCTAATAAAAATCCTAAACGAACTGCAGAACGTCTTTGAGGTGGTGTTCCATGGTGGTCTGCGCTTGTAGAATAGTCTCCAAGTGCAAAAGCAAAATCAGATGCTGCCGCTATTGCAGTAAAACTAGTTGCATTATATCCAGAAGGTTTTCTTAAATAATATCCTGCATATCCATCTGCTTCTAATTCATTTGGTCTTGCAGTACTTTCTGTTACAGATGGTAAACCATAAGTATATTGCAATTGGTGACCAAATTCGTGAGCAATTACCATAGAACAAACAATACGTCCTTTTGCTAATGCTGCTTTATAAACGGCTTCACCATAATATATTTTTCGAGGGCTTTGATAAGAAATTGCATTATAAGTTGATCCTGGGTTACTTGGGTCAACTACAAAAGATAATGGCACTGCAGATTGTCCCCAAACTGCTGCAATTTTAGAATTTTCGTTTCTGATAAAAGCGGTTTCAGATGAATTTACTATAGTTGAACTTAAAACTGAAGTTGAACTCCAGTTTCCGTCAACATAACTACATTGTTTGTTTAATGTCGATGGTTGATCTAATGTTCCTGTCACAACATTGTCTGTTGCAACCGATTCGTTTTTGCTACATGCAAATAACATTCCTAAGGCTAATGCCGAAACTAATAATCCTGTTTTTTTTGTTTTCATTCTTTAAAAATTTGGTTTAGTTGTTGTTAATAATTTTGTAAATTTATTAAATCATTGCTAATAAACAAATTATATGTCTTAAAATTTTAAATTATTAAGAATAATATAATTTATTATTTTTTAACATAATTTTTATTTTTTATTTAAAAATTAAATTAAAATATTTTTTATATGATTATTAATTAACATTTAAATTATATTATTTGTAATTATTAATCGATATTTAAAT
>JAYUFL010000151.1:0-29178 GCA_043738745.1 Bacteroidota bacterium | reverse complement strand
TCAAACAAAATGTTCGTAATTTCTATTCGGTTTCAATTTCGGGTTATCATATTGCGGAAGCAGGTGCAAATCCTATTACACAATTGGCTTTCACGCTTTCAAATG
Organism: Bacteroidota bacterium; assembly: GCA_043738745.1. Classification (GTDB taxonomy): domain Bacteria; phylum Bacteroidota; class Bacteroidia; order Flavobacteriales; family Flavobacteriaceae; genus Flavobacterium. Next base: position 29,073 of record JAYUFL010000151.1, on the reverse strand, counting down.
GTTTTACTTATGTAGAATATTATTTGAGTCGTGGCATGAATATCAATGATTTTGGGCCCAACTTATCGTTCTTTTTCTCGAACGGAATCGATCCAGAATATGCAGTGATTGGTCGTGTTGCCAGAAAAATTTGGGCAAAAGCCTTAAAAAATAAATATGGTGCCAACGAAAGAGCGCAAATGTTGAAATATCACATTCAAACATCGGGTCGCTCGTTACATGCACAAGAAATCGATTTTAATGACATTCGTACGACTTTGCAAGCGCTTTATGCGATTTATGATAACTGTAACTCATTGCATACCAATGCTTATGACGAAGCGATAACCACACCAACTGAAGAATCAGTACGTCGAGCCATGGCTATTCAGTTGATTATTAATAAAGAATTAGGTTTGGCGAAAAACGAAAATCCAATTCAAGGTTCGTTCATTATCGAAGAACTAACTGACTTGGTTGAAGATGCCGTTTTGCTAGAATTCGACCGAATTACCGAACGTGGTGGCGTTCTTGGTGCCATGGAAACCATGTACCAACGCAGTAAAATTCAAGAAGAAAGTTTGTATTACGAAACCCTAAAACACAATGGCGAATTCCCAATTATTGGTGTAAATACTTTTTTGAGTTCCAAAGGTTCTCCAACCGTCGTTCCTGCCGAAGTGATTCGTGCCACCGAAATCGAAAAACAGTATCAAATCGATATGTTGGCAAGTTTGCATTCTTCAAGTGCCGAAAAAGTTGCCGAACACATTGCCATTTTGCAAGAAGCCGCCATTAAAAACGAAAATCTTTTTGATAAATTGATGGAAGCAACTAAAGTCTGTTCTTTGGGGCAGATTACTAGTGCGCTTTTTGAAGTTGGTGGGCAGTACAGAAGGAATATGTAACAAATTAATACGATTCTTACAAACTGATTACATCATTTAGTATTTTTTTAACTTCAAATAATTGAAAAACTGTAGTTTAAAGTTTTTATTATAAAATTTAATATGGTTTTTGTAAAATAATTTGTTTTATACACATAAAATAATTACTTTTGCACCTCATAAATTTTTAATGAATTTGTAAAATTTATTTATGTAAAATTATACTAATTTCATTTAATTTTTATCATTACAGTGTTCATTGATAAATTGTATGCAAATAAAATAAAAAAATCATACTTTTTTAAAAATTTTCGGGGTGTAGCGTAGCTCGGTTATCGCGCCTGCTTTGGGAGCAGGAGGCCGCAGGTTCGAATCCTGCCACCCCGACAAATTTTATTAATGGAGGCATAGCTCAGCTGGATAGAGCACCTGCCTTCTAAGCAGGCGGTCGAAGGTTCGAATCCTTCTGCCTTCACAAAAAACCTTACTAAATATTTAGTAAGGTTTTTTTGTTTTGTAACTTATTTTTATACTCAAATTATTATAAATTTACTAAATTAGCAATCTTAAAATTACAATCAAAAATATCATGAATAAAAAAATTGTTATTGTATCAGCAGTTAGAACTCCAATTGGTAGTTTTATGGGAGCATTATCAACAGTTTCTGCAACTCAACTTGGTGCTATTGCTATAAAAGGCGCTTTAAATAAAATTAATTTAGACCCTAGTTTAATTGATGAAGTTTTTATGGGGAATGTGGTTCAGGCTGGAGTTGGACAAGCACCAGCACGTCAAGCAGCACTTTTTGCAGGTCTACCCATTTCTGTTGCTTGCACAACAGTAAACAAAGTTTGTGCCTCTGGAATGAAAGCCGTGATGCTTGGAGCACAAGCAATTATGTGCGGCGATGCAGAAATTGTTGTTGCTGGAGGTATGGAAAACATGAGTTTGATTCCGCATTATATGAATTTGAGAAACGGTGTGAAATTCGGACCATCAACTATGGTAGATGGTATGCAAAAGGATGGTTTAGTGGACGCTTACGATAATAATGCTATGGGAGTTTCGGCTGACTTGTGCGCATCAGAGTATAAAATATCCAGAGAAGAACAAGATGTTTTTGCAGTTCAATCTTACGAAAAAAGTTCAAAAGCATGGGAAGCAGGAAAATTTGATAACGAAATTGTACCTGTTGCAGTTCCTCAAAGGAAAGGAGAGCCAATAATGGTAACTTGCGATGAAGAATTTAGAAACGTAAAGTTAGATAAAATTCCTACTTTAAGTCCAGTTTTTACAAAAGACGGAACTGTTACCGCAGCAAACGCATCAACAATAAACGATGGTGCAGCAGTTGTAATTTTAATGACCGAAGAGAAAGCATTGTCGTTAGGATTAAAACCTTTAGCATATATAAAAGGATATGCAGATGCTGCACAAGAACCTAAATGGTTTACAACAGCACCTGCAAAAGCTTTACCAAAGGCATTAGAAAAGGCAGGAATTGATATTAAAAATGTAGATTTTTTTGAATTCAACGAGGCTTTTGCAGTTGTTGGATTAGCAAATGCTAAAATTTTGGGTTTAGATAATGCTAAAATTAATGTTAATGGTGGTGCTGTTTCACTCGGTCATCCACTTGGTTGTTCAGGAGTTAGAATTATTGTTACATTAATCAACGTTTTGGAACAAAACAATGCCAAAATTGGTGCTGCTGCGATTTGTAATGGTGGAGGTGGTGCATCGGCTATTGTTATTGAAAAATATTAAATTTATTATAAATGTTGAATTTTAAATTTTAAATTAATTTCAATTTAAAATTCAAAATTTAAAATATAAAAAAATGTTCGGAATCTGTAATTTAGCCAATATTCCTTTACGAATAGAACCTAGTGATCGAAGTGAAATTGTTTCTCAAGTATTGTTTGGAGAACACTTTTTGATTTTAGAAAAACAAAAACAATGGATTAAAATCAGATTGCAATACGACGAGTATGAAGGCTGGGTAGATGAAAAGCAATTTCAATATATTTCTGAAAAAGAATATGAATATTTGAATCAAAAAGGAATTAGCCTAAATTCTGATTTGATAGAATATATTAGTGGAAATGATAATTTTATGATGCCGATTCCATTGGGATCATCTTTATCTTTTTTAGAAAATAAAGAAATTAATCATTTGAATTTAGTTTTTGAAGGAAGTAAAACTTTTAATCAAAAGCCAAAATCAGATATTGTTTCAACCGCTTTTTTATATTTAAACGCACCTTATCTTTGGGGCGGAAAATCCCCTTTTGGAATAGATTGCTCTGGTTTTACTCAAATGGTTTATAAATTATGTGGTTATAAATTACTTCGAGATGCCTATCAACAATCTAACCAAGGCGATGCTTTGAGTTTTATAGAAGAAAGCGAACCAGGCGATTTAGCCTTTTTCGATAACGAAGATGGAAACATTATTCATGTTGGGATTATTATGAAAGATAATTATATTATTCACGCAAGTGGAAAAGTTAGAATCGATAGATTAGATCATTTGGGAATTTATAATGCCGAACAAAACAGACATACGCATAAATTAAGAGTTATTAAAACAATAGTTTGAGTTGATTTATATTAATTTAGAAATAATTATTTTAACTATTTTAATCTAAATTTTTTATTGTTTTTTAAATTAATAATTTTAATTTCAAAATAAAATGCCAAACTCAAATAAAGAACTAAAACTTGCCGTTTTAATCGATGCCGACAATGTTCCTTACAGCAACGTAAAAGGGATGATGGAAGAGATTGCCAAGTTCGGGACACCAACAACCAAGCGTATTTACGCCGATTGGACCAAGCCAAACGCTAACGGTTGGAAATCGGTTTTGTTGGAACATGCAATAACGCCAATTCAGCAATATAGTTATACGGTGGGCAAAAATTCATCTGATTCCGCAATGATTATCGATGCTATGGATTTATTATATTCTGATAAAGTCGATGGATTTTGTATTGTTTCCTCAGATTCAGATTTTACAAGATTAGCAATTCGACTTAGAGAATCTGGGATGAAAGTAATTGGAATTGGCGAAAAGAAAACACCAAATCCGTTTATAGTTGCTTGTGATAGATTTATATATATAGAAGTTTTGGACGGTGCAACCAAGAAAAAGAACTCAAAACCAGTTATAGTTACAAATACCGAAAATAAAAAAACAACTACAAAAATTGCAGAAAAATTAGCCGAAAAAACGTTGAACAAAATCGATAATCAAACTATCGAATTAATTGAAGATACGCTCGAAGCCATTTGCGACGACGACGGTTGGGCATTTCTTGGCGATGTAGGAAATTTAATTTCAAAGAAAAAACCCGAATTCGATCCTCGAAATTATGGTTTCTCGAAACTAACACCAATGCTGAAATCTTTAACTGATATTCTAGAAATCGACGAACGTGAATCCGATAAAAAAGGAATAAAACATGTTTTTGTTCGATTGAGATTTAGTTAACTTTTAATATCAAAACTAATTTCAATTTTTTTAATCATTCCGTAATGAGAAAACAACTTCTAACAATAGCTTTAATTTTACTAATAATTTCATTAGGATTCAATTACTTCTTGCATGTAGCCTATTTTGCATCAGCAATAATTGTTATTTTAATATTAATTGGTTTTTATAATGCCAACCAAAACAAACATGCTATTTTAAGAAATTTTCCAGTTTTAGGATATTTTAGATATGCTTTCGAAACCATTTCGCCAGAAATTCAACAATATTTTATAGAACGCAACACAGACGGAAAACCATTTTCCAGAAATCAACGTTCGCTTGCTTATCAAAGAGCCAAAAATATTGATGCAACAACGCCATTCGGAACCCAACTCGACATTAATAATTCCGATTACGAAGGCATAAAACATTCTATGTTTCCCACAAAAGTTAATGAGGAATTGCCACGAATTTTGGTTGGCGGTAAGGATTGCAAACAACCTTATTCGGCATCGATTTTGAATATTTCGGCAATGAGTTTTGGATCTTTGTCCGAAAATGCCATTCGAGCCTTGAACAACGGAGCCAAAAAAGGAAATTTTTATCACAACACTGGCGAAGGCGGATTGACCGAATTCCATTTGCAAGGAGGCGATGTAACATGGCAAATTGGTACAGGATATTTTGGTTGCAGAAACGATGATGGAACATTTAATGCTGAAAATTTTAAAGAAAAAGCCAATCTTCCATCCGTGAAAATGATTGAAATAAAACTCTCTCAAGGTGCAAAACCAGGTCACGGAGGCGTTTTGCCAGCAGCAAAAAATACGCTCGAAATTGCAAAAATTCGTGGTGTAAAACCATTTACAACCATTTTGTCGCCACCAAGTCATTCGGCATTTTCGGACGCAAAAGGTTTGGTACATTTTATTGCAAAATTACGTGAACTAAGCAACGCAAAACCAATAGGTTTTAAACTTTGTATTGGCGATACAAGAGATTTTGAAAAAGTTTGTCAAGAAATGATTGCCGAGAATATTTTTCCGGATTTCATAACCGTCGATGGTGCCGAAGGTGGAACTGGCGCTGCTCCACTAGAATTTGCCGATGGTGTTGGAATGCCATTTGAACCTGCGTTAATATTCGTGAATAAAACATTAATTAACTTCAAAATCCGAGATAAAATTCGAGTAATTTGCAGCGGAAAAATTATTTCTGGACATTCCATTCTTCGAGCCATAGCAATGGGTGCGGATATGTGTAATTCGGCACGTGGATTTATGTTTTCGTTGGGTTGCATTCAGGCATTAAAATGCAATAATAACGAATGTCCAACCGGAGTTGCAACGCAAAACAAAATGCTTATGAAAGGTTTGGTAGTAAGCGATAAATCCGAAAGAGTTTATAATTTTCATAAAAATACTTTGCATTCCGCCAACGAATTACTGGCCGCAGCGGGGAAAAATAGTTTCTCGGAAGTTGATATTAATATTTTTATGCGTGGTGACGAATTTGTAAATTTATCCAATTTATATTTTACGGATAATTTGACAAATGTGACTGAAAATTAAATAAAATTACTAATTTTGATTAAATCAAAAAAACACAAACTATGAACTCAGATTATACTTTAGTAGGGAATTCAACGGATGTTGAACAAGCAGAATTTTACAGAAAAACCTATTTGCATGTTGCTTTTGCAATACTCGCATTCATATTTGTTGAGGCACTTTTGCTTAAAATTGTTCCGCAAGATTTAATCATTTCGATGGTACAATCCCGATTTGTATGGCTTTTTATTCTAGGATTATTTTGGTTAGGCACAACAATGTCCAACAAAATGGCATTTGCAGAAACTCGAGAAAAACAATATCTTGGGCTTGGACTTTATGTAATTCTGGAATCCGTAATTTTTTTGCCAATGATTTATATTGCTGCTGCAACAGCCGGAGTTGATGTAATAATGCAGGCTGGATTAATTACACTTTTTATGTTTGGAGGACTTACGGCGGTTGTGTTTTTTACAAAAACAGATTTCTCTTTCTTGAGAACTGCACTTGTAGTTGGCGGATTTGTATCGTTAGGAGCCATTGCTGCGGGCGCAATTTTCGGATTTAATTTAGGACTTTGGTTCTCGGTTGGAATGGTTGTTTTGGCATCTGGAAGTATTTTATATCAAACAAGTCAAATAAAAGATAAATATCAAAACGATCAATATGTTGGTGCCGCTTTGCAACTATTTGCATCGGTAATGCTATTGTTTTGGTATGTTTTGAGAATTTTAATGAGCAGAAGACGATAATAAAAAATATAAATTTAATAATTCCCAACATTTTATTTAATCTGTTGGGATTTTTATTCAAAATAAATTATGAAAATAGTATTCGCAACCAATAATTCAAACAAAATTCTCGAAATACAAAGCATGTTACCCAAAAATATTGAGATTATTAGCCTCGAAAGTATTTGTTGCCATGAAGATATTCCCGAAACTTCGGATACTATTGAAGGCAATGCGATTCAAAAAGCAAATTATATTTTAGACAAATACGGCTACGATTGTTTTGCAGATGATACTGGTTTAGAAGTTGAAATATTAAACAACGAACCCGGAGTTTTTTCCGCTCGATATGCTGGAAAACAACGAAATGCAGATGATAATATGAATAAATTATTATCCAATCTCGAAAATAAATCGAGTAGAAAAGCGCAATTCAAAACCGTAATTTGTTTGAATTTAAGAGGAAAACAACATTTGTTTACAGGAATTGCAAAAGGCGAAATTACTTTAGAAAAAACAGGAAAAGGCGGTTTTGGATACGATCCCATTTTTAGACCAGAAGGATTTGATAAAACGTTTGCCGAAATTTCATTAGAAATAAAAAACCAAATTAGCCATCGTGGGAAAGCCACTGCGGAGTTGATTAATTTTTTGACAACACAATCAATTTAAAATATTTTCTGTTCAAATAATGTAATACTTTTGCAAAAACATTTTCATTGAAACCAAACCTATTTCTTATAACGCCACCGTTTACCCAACTCAATACACCTTATCCTGCGACTGCTTATTTAAAAGGTTTTTTGAATACTAAAAATATTATATCTACTCAAGCCGATTTAGGAATTGAAGTGATTTTAAAATTATTTTGTAAAAAAGGTTTAGACGAAATGTTTTTTAAATTTGAGCAAAATTTTTCTAGTAATCAATTATTTATATCAGATAATTCAAAACGAATAGTTGCTCTAAAAGAGGATTATCTCAAAACGATAGACCCAGTTATTTCTTTTTTACAAGGAAAAAACCCAACATTATCAATTCAAATTTGCCAAGATAATTTTTTGCCCGAAGCATCTCGATTTACTCAAATCGAAGAACTCGATTGGGCTTTTGGAACCATGGGAACACAGGACAAGGCAAAACACTTATCAACGTTGTACCTAGAGGATATTTCGGATTTTATTGTAGAATGTATTGATTCTAATTTTGGATTTAGTCGCTATGCCGAACGTTTGGGTCGAAGTGCAAATTCTTTCGACGAATTATACTCGGCTCTAAATCAGAACCTTTCATATATCGACAATATAACTATAAATTTACTTAAACAAAAAATAGAAGTAATAAATCCAAATTTATTGCTTATTTCTGTTCCATTTCCTGGCAATTTATATGCTGCCTTTCGTTGTGCTCAATTCGTGAAAATACACTATCCCAAAATAAAAATTTCTATGGGAGGTGGCTTCCCAAACACTGAATTGCGTTCGTTAAAGGATGCTAGAGTATTCGAATTTTTTGATTTTATTACTCTAGACGATGGAGAACTTCCTGTCGAACTACTTTCAAATTTCGAATCGCAAATTTCGAATTATGAATTTAAAAGAACTTTTTTGCTCGAAAACGGAAATGTAGTTTACAAAAATAATTCTCTAAAATCCGATTATAAACAGTCCGAAATTGGAACTCCCGACTACTCGGATTTAGAACTTAATAATTATATTTCGGTCATCGAAATTGTAAATCCAATGCATCGAATGTGGAGTGACGGTCGATGGAATAAACTCACCATGGCTCACGGTTGCTATTGGGGAAAGTGTACTTTTTGTGACATTTCGTTAGATTATATAAAATTATATGAGCCTGTTGCAGCAAAATTAATTGTTGACAGAATTGAAGAATTATCAAAATCTACCGGACAAAATGGATTTCATTTTGTTGACGAAGCCGCACCACCAGCCCTCATGAGAGAAGTTGCTCTAGAAATACTTCGACGTAAAATTTCTGTAACTTGGTGGACAAACATTCGGTTCGAGAAAAGTTTTACACAAGATTTGTGTATTCTACTAAAAACTTCGGGTTGCATTGCTGTGTCTGGTGGGTTAGAAGTGGCTTCGGATCGATTATTGAAACTTATTGACAAAGGTGTTACCGTCGAACAGGTTGCCAAAGTAACTCGAAATTTTACGGAATCGGGTATTATGGTTCATGCTTATTTAATGTATGGTTATCCAACACAGACCATTCAGGAAACAATTGATAGTTTAGAAATGGTTCGACAATTGTTCGAAATAGGTGTGTTACAATCCGGATTTTGGCATCAATTCGCTATGACGGCTCACAGTCCTGTGGGAATGTATCCTGAAAAATTTGGAGTAATTGCAGAGCAAAATAAAGTTACTTTTGCGAATAATGATATTAATTTTATTGACCAAACAGGAATAGATCATAATATGTTTAGTTTTGGATTAAAAAAATCACTTTTTAACTTCATGCACGGAATTTGTTTTGATTATAACTTGCAAGATTGGTTCGATTTCAAAATCCCTAAAACAAAAATTTCGAATAATTTTATTGAAAATGCTCTGTTTGAAGAAGAAAATTTTAAAATAAAACCCACGGCTAAAATTGTTTGGATAGGAGGAAAGCCATTATTAGAGACATTTACAAAATCAAAAAAAGGAATTTCTTGGGAAATGTTGCGTTTAACATTTCATGGCAAAAAAGAAAGTTTTGCAATACAAACCAATAAAAAAGAAGGTGATTGGCTAGTTACGATTCTAGAAAAAATTCAGGTTTCAAACTCTAAAACAGTATCTTTTCAGTATGTTAAAGAAGATTTTGAAATCGATTTAGAAAATTTCGAACTGTTTTGGTTTTCAAAACCAATAAATACGTTGCGGGAGTTTGGTTTGTTAACATTATAACTTATTTAGATTAAAAAAACTCAACAATAAAGTTTATTTTTTTTTCCAATTCATCACAATATCTTTTTCAATATCTGGGTTTAAACTTAGTAAAACGGGGCAATTCATGGCAGTTCGTTCAAGAATTATTTTGGTTTTGTCATCCACAATGCAATTCAGGTTCATTACAATTCCGATTCTAGCAACTTTTCGAGGTTCCGTTTGCATAAATTTAGAAACTTCGACTGTGGAGTTTATCAAATCAATATTCAAATCTCTGGCTTTTATTGCCATAATTGTCATCATACAACTTCCTAAAGCATTGGCTAACAAGTCTGTTGGCGAAAATGCTTCGCCACGACCATTGTTGTCGACTGGCGGATCCGATAATATTATCGTTCCCGATTGTATATGTACCGACGATGTTCTTAGATCTCCTAAATAGGTTACTTTTGATGTCATTATTCTGCTTCTGAAATGGTTAAATCGTTGTTATACTGAAGAATAAAAACACCTTTGTTGATATATCCTCCAGTGAGTTTTTTTTCATAATCGAATTTACTTTCTACCTGTTCGGTAGCCGAACCATTGATGGTTTCTTCGAATGTTTTGTTTTGAGACAAACGCATCATAGTGTCGAATGTAATATCAAAACCACGAGTGGCATATTGTGTGGGAAAAATTTTATTTTTCTTTTTATAACTATTTTCAAAAATTTGAGCACCAGTAGAATCGTTATCTCGAGTTAAAGATGGATAAGTTAATTTTAGTTTTGTTAGGCGAGAAAGTGCAATTTCTTCGAAATCTAAAGTTTCGTTCGGTTCCAAAATTACCAACCGAATTTGATAATCTTTGAGTGCGTTGAGTAAAACATTTGTCGTGGCAAAAATCATTCCTGTTCGTTCGGATGCCATAACGACATAATTAATCCTATCCTTAACCAGCAAGTTTTTTAAACTTTCGGGTAATAGCGAACCCGTTTCGTTTAGTTCTACAAATTTAACATCTTTCTGATTTTCAGATATATATTGCTTTATTGCGAGTTTTTTAACATCCACAACGGCAATAATATTTCCGTTTTTCTCTCTCATATAATTAAACATGGCATCTTTTACATAATCACCAAATGACATTGTAGAATACATGTTTTTATAAGATTTTCCAGCGTCTTTGGACAACGGAGAAATTACAGGAACATTTTTCTCTTCTAACAATCCTGCTAATTTATCGGAATGAATTTGATAGAATGGTCCAATTATAGCATTGTAATTCTGTAAATTATTTTGAGTTACTAGATTCTCAACATTGGAACTTGTTTTCGTTTCTTTGGAATCCAAAATCTTAACATCAATATTCATTCCTAGTGTTCGAGCAGAATCGATAGCAACCAGTGCCCCCGAATAGAAATCTAAAGTCATATTCAAAAATACATCTTTTTTAATTCTATCTGCTTGGGAATTGATAGTGTCTTCCTCAATTTTAGAAATATTAAAAGGTAAAAGCAATGCCAATTGCTTTTTTTCTCCATTTTTCATAAAATGAATTAAATCGGTTTTTTCTTTTTTAATTTCGGATTTTATCGATGTTGTTGATGGAATTTTTAGAATCATTCCTACTTTTACTCCATTTGATAATTCAGGATTTGTAGCAACTAAATTTTCTTGACTTATAGAAAATGTTTTTGATAAACTATACAACGTTTCATTAGGTTTTACCTCGTAGTTTACATAATCTATAATTTTAGTTGGTTTTGTTGCAATTACATCAACCGCAACAACTGGCTTTTTTACAACAATTTCGGTTGCAGCAATTGGTTTTATTGGTTTTTTTCCGCTAATGTATAATTGCAAACCAATTTTTAAGTTTTCAACAATTTCTGGATTTTGTTTTTCGAGTTGATCAACAGTTAAACCATATTTTTTTGCAATAGAATATTTAGTTTCTTTAGGCAAAACTTCGTGTAAAACGGTATCATTTTTTGAATTTTTTATAGGTTTTTCGGCATTGACTTTTAGCCAATCTTTGGATGGAATTATTATTGTTTGACCAATTTTTAATCCTTCTGTTTCAATCCATGGATTCGCTTTGATCAAATCCAGTACCGTTAAATTATATTGTTTTGCAATTCCATAAACCGTTTCCTTTGTTTCGACTTTATGTGAAATTTCGGAAGTTTTTTTAGTTTCTTTTGCAACCAACGTTGTAGTTGAAGCAATTGGAAGTACTAAAACAGAATTTAATTTTAATCCTTTTTTTGCATCAGGATTTAATTTATAAATAAGATCTTCGGAAACTTTATATTGTTTCGAGATTTGAGAGATAGTTTCGCCTTGAACAATAACATGTTTTGTAGTTTTTTCTTGAGAAAAAACAGTTGTACTCATAACTATGCAAAAAATGAAAAATGAAAAATACTTCATATTGATTTTGGTTAAATACAAAACTTAATTAACTAACGAAAAATTGGGTTTATTATTCTAATCGAGTATAAATTATTCGTTATTAATTTGAAGAATAAACATTTTTTCGAAAAATAGTTTCGATTCTTTTGATTTATATTCAAACAATGCTTCGTCAATTTTCTCGAAATATTTTGAATACACATAATACGATAATTTATTTACATTGTAAACAAAATTTGAATTGATTTGACCCGAATCCATTAATTTAATAATAAACTTGTCTCTAGATTCGGAATCCTTAAACTCCTCTAAAACAATATAGTAGCCGTTTTTTACTTCTTTTAAATTCTTTAAAACTTCAATTTTAATTTTTTTATTTTCATCATAAATAACACTGTTCATCGATTTTTTAATTTCATCGGAGGTTGCTACTTTTGTATCTAATACGATTTTTCCGTCTTTTTGATTGTCTAAAATTTGTTTTTGATGATGCTTTAGTTTTTGTAACGCCATTTTATCATCATAACTTCTGGCCTCGGCACTATAAAAAGTCGCTTGGGTCATTTGTCTTTTAATTTCAATTTTCTTTTGTTTGCCCAGCGAATCTATTTTAGTAAATAGTTCTTGGTTTTTTTTATCGTTTTTTTCTTGATTTGTTTGAATTTTATAAATTTCATCAATTAAATTTTCACCAACCGATTTATTCGAATTAACAGTTCTCTGATTTTCTTTGGCTTTATTTTTATAAACCTGATGCTCTTCTAAAGTAATTCTTTGCACCTGATTCATTAGACCAGAATATGTTTTTCTATTATCGGCTAAATCTTTTTTAAGTTGAAAAAGCATTTCATCTGTTTTTCCAATGCTTTCGTACGAATCTTTTTCTAATTTTTTCGATTCCTCCAAATCAACAATTTCTGTTTTTTTTAGTTTCGATAAATCGTCAGTCATATTATAAATTAAAGAATCTAATTTGGATATTAAAATTTCCTGAACATTTTTATTTGTTTCCAAAACAAGTTTTAATTTTTCAGAAGAACTTATTGTTTTATTATCAAAATCATTCAGATTTACTTTCAATCGATTGATTTTAATTACTTTCTGATTCATTTCTTTCTGAACAACTAATTTATCTTGCAAGTCAATAACTTCAGCTGATTTGACTTTATTTTTTTCCAAAGCCACTTGCTTTTCCGCAAGCGCAATCATCAATTCTTCTTTATCGTTTTTAGGTTTAATTTCAGAAATATTTATTGCCAATCTATTTCCTTCTACCAATCCATTAATTATTTCTGGGTTTTGCGCTTCTAATTGTTCAATAGTAATCCCATATTTTTTAGAAATTGAATATTTAGTTTCTTTGGATTCTACAACATGAAAAACAGTTTCTCCATTAATAATTCTTGTTCGTCCATCTAAAGTTTTCTTTTTGTTAGGAATAATTAAATTTGTACCAATTTGTAGTCCATTTTTTAAAATATTTACATTTATTTCTGATAAATCTTGTACGGAAACGTCGTGTAAACGAGCAATACTAAACAACGATTCTTTAGGTAAAACAAGATGTATGTTATCTGAGTAATTATTTTCAGATCGATAAATAGGTATGGATTTGATGGTTCCTTGAGGAATCACTAATTTTTGTCCAACTTTCAATCCATTTGCAAGTAATTCTTGATTTGCGATTTGAAGTGTTTCAACTGTAACTTTATATTTTATTGCAATTGCATATAAAGTTTCTTTTTCTGAAACAACATGAGTTGTTGTTTGAGCGTTCAAAACAAAAATATTCATAAAAATAAAAGCCAAAATAATTCTATTCATAATACTATTTATTAATTATCAAAACTAACGATTGATTTTAAAATATTCAATTTAAATCAATCTACTCCCACTCAATAGTTGCAGGTGGTTTCGAACTAATATCATACACAACACGATTGACACCTTTTACTTTATTAATGATATCATTTGAGATTTTCATCAAAAAATCATAAGGCAAATGTACCCAATCGGCAGTCATTCCATCAGTAGATTCTACTGCTCTGAGTGCAACAACTTTTTCGTATGTTCGCTCGTCGCCCATGACGCCAACGCTGTTTACGGGGAGCAAAATTGCACCTGCTTGCCAAACTTTGTCGTATAAATTCCATTCTTTTAGACCGTTTATAAAGACGGCATCAACATCTTGCAATATACGAACTTTTTCTGGAGTAATATCTCCGAGAATTCTTATAGAAAGTCCAGGTCCAGGAAAAGGATGACGACCCAATAATTCTGCATCAATGCCAAGCGATGCGCCTACTCGACGCACTTCGTCTTTGAAAAGCATTCGCAAAGGTTCTACGATTTTAAGTTTCATATAATCGGGCAAACCGCCAACATTATGATGCGATTTGATGGTTGCACTTGGTCCTTTTACCGATACCGATTCGATAACATCTGGATAAATTGTTCCTTGCGCCAACCATTTTACGTCTTGAATAATTTTGGATTCATCGTCAAAAACTTCTATAAAAACACGACCAATGGTTTTTCGTTTGGTTTCAGGATCGGATATTCCAGTCAATTCGCCAAGAAAACGATCGCCAGCATCTACACCTTTAACGTTTAAACCCATTCCCTTGTATTGGTTTAATACACTTTCGAATTCGTTTTTGCGCAATAATCCATTATTTACAAAAATGCAATACAAGTTTTTTCCAATTGCTTTGTGCAATAAAACTGCAGCAACTGTAGAATCTACTCCGCCTGAAAGTCCCAAAACAACTTTATCGTCTTTGATTTTTTCTTGTAAATCTTTTATGCAATCTTCTACAAAAGCGTTTGGAGTGAATGTTTGTGGAACTTGGGCAATTTTCACTAAAAAGTTTTCAAGCAATTGTTTCCCATCTGTCGAATGATAAACTTCTGGGTGAAATTGAATTGCATAAGTGGTTTCGCCATCAATTCTGTAAGCCGCATTTTCGACATCGTGGGTACTTGCGAGTTTTACCCCGTTTGTTGGTAAAGTTTTTATAGAATCGGAATGCGACATCCAAACTTGCGAATTGATATTGATGTTTTCGAAAAATAATTCGTTCTCCTTTATATAAGTCAAATTCGCACGACCATATTCACGAGTATTTGATTGTGCTACTTCGCCACCAGAAAAATGTGCCAAATATTGCGCACCATAACAAACAGCGAGCATAGGCAATTTACCACGAACATTTGACAAATTCGGATGTAATGCGTCTTCGGAACGCACAGAAAACGGGCTTCCACCAAGAATTACGGCTTTGTAACTAGATAAATCTGTTGGGATTTTGTCGAATGGAAAAATTTCGCAAAAAATATTTAATTCTCTTACACGGCGCGCAATGAGTTGTGTGTATTGTGAGCCAAAATCTAAAATAAGTACGTTGTGTTGCATAAGCAAAAATAGATTTTTTTAAGAGAATTAAAAAATTTTAAATATTTTAATTTTGAAAAACTATTTCAACAAGAAATTTCTTAAATTTGAAGGGAGATGATTTAGAATATTTTATTTAACCTATTAAAACTTATTTTCAATTTCTGCAGCTTGTAGCATTAAATAGTGTAAATCTGTATTTTTTACAAAAGGTTTTAAAAGTTCACTTCCTGGTCCAAACATTGCTAATTCTACATAATCGCCCGAATGTTCTTCGCTAATCCAGCCCACAGAATTATTTTTCTTTTGCATTTCAGAATAAGCATGAAATGGAAGTTTTTTGTAGTTATACAAACCTTCTTCTTTTTCTAGATTGGTATAATAACTCAAAACTTTTTTTGCGTTTTCGTCTGAAATAAAAGTTCCATTAGCATATTCTATAAGTTCATGCACTTGCGATAACGTACTTTCGGAATTGATTTTATTTAGAAGCCACTCGTTGGTTTTCTTATATTTTTGAATACTGTCAAAATTAGTGCTTGCTTCTTTCCCATAAATAATTCCTGGATTAGCATTTCCGTGATCAGTAGTAATAATAACTAAAGTTTCGTTGTCTTTTTCCGCAAAATCAATGACAATTTTAATGGCTTCGTCGAATGCAATTTGTTCATGAATTAGAGCAGCAACATCATTAGAATGTGCGCCCCAATCAACTTTTCCGCTTTCAATTTGAAGAGCAAAACCATTTTTGTTATTTTTTAGTTTGTCAATGGCTTTTTGAGTCATTTCGGCTAATGTTGGAATGGTTTTTATCAGTTCGGGATCGTTTTGTCTGTCGATATTGTATGGCAAACCGTCTTCAAAAAAAATACCTAGAATGGGCTTTTCGTTATTGGTTTGAATCATTTCTAAACGATTTTTTGCAATTTGATAACCTTTTTTTTCAAAATCAGCAAACAAATTTCGTTTGTCTTTTCGTTTTGCAGCATCAAAAAATTCGAGCCCGCCGCCCATCATAATATCAAAATTAATGTCGAGATAACTCACTGCAATATCAGCCTGACCATTTCGGCTTTTGCTATTTACACAAAAACCCGATGGTGTAGCGTGCGTAATTGGAACTGTGGTTACGCAACCAACACTTTTTCCGGATTTTTTAAATTTTTGTAGAATTGGTAAATATTCTTCGCCATTAACTCCTACATTTATAGCACCATTATTTACTCGAAAACCGCTACCCCAAGCCGAACTTCCTGCCGCCGAGTCAGTTACTATCGAACTTGCAGAAGCAGTATCCATCAAAGCACGAGTTACTCGATTGTCTTTGTATAACTGAATCCAGTTGCTTCCTTTTCCGTTTTTTCGATTTAAAAATAAATCTGCCATGTTTAAAGTACCAGAACTCATTCCGTCGCTGACTAAAAAAATAATATTTTTTGCTTTTTTATTTTTCTTTAAAGTATCAAAATCGATATTTCTAGCCGAAACTTGAAACGGATTAATAATCGTAGAACCAATTGTAAAAAGCGATCCGTTTCTGAAAAATTTTCTTCTATTCATAGTAAATTATTGTAAAACAAATTTAAAAAAACGTTTTGATAGATTTGTTAAGTTTATATTATCTTTATTCATTAAACTCGTCATATCGTTCTGGAATTTGTGGATCGTATAGCGGACACTTAAATTCCAACATAATATCAACCAGTTTATCCATAGTTTTACCTTGGGTTCCGTAGCAATCGATTTTAACACTTTGAGATGTTGTTCGAATCTGAAAAGCACCTATTCCATTGGTGTTTTTCCAACTTTTTTCATCTACTTTTTCCCAATCCGAAAATTGATTTTGAATGCGATTTAGAATTACTTCAATGGGCAAAATTTCGAGTCCATCGATTATTTTTTCGGCATCGATATCTTCATAAACCAAATGATGATTGAGATAAATGCCTTCTTGATAGTTCCAAAAAAGTAATTCGTACATTAAAAAAATTTTTGAAGTTTAAAAAGTTTAGGGTTTGTGATTAAATATTTTATATAATTTGTGACATTCAAATTTAATATTCAAAAATGCCGTATTTGCTTGTTATTGTTAGTCTTTTTGATTCACTTGCTTCGACTTTTCCAACAATTTTGGCATCAACATTAAATGATTTTGAAATTTCGATAATTTCGTTTGCAATTTCTTCTGGAATATACAATTCCATTCGATGACCGCAATTAAAAACCTGATACATTTCTTTCCAATTAGTTCCAGATTGTTCTTGAATTAGTTTGAATAAAGGTGGAACATCGAACATATTATTTTTTATAATATGCAGATTATCAATAAAATGCAATATTTTTGTTTGCGCACCGCCACTACAATGCACCATTCCGTGGATTTGATTTGAGGAATATTTTTCTAGTATTTTTTTGATGATTGGCGCATAGGTTCTAGTTGGTGACAAAACTAATTTTCCAGCATCAATTGGAGTATTTTCGATTTTGTCTGTTAATTTCATTTTTCCCGAATAAACTAAATCTTTCGGAATTTGAGAGTCAAAACTTTCAGGATATTTATCAGCAAGATAGTTGTCAAAAACATCGTGTCGCGCCGATGTGAGTCCATTACTTCCCATGCCACCATTATAGGAATTTTCGTAAGTCGCTTGCCCGAATGATGCCAATCCAACAATTACATCACCTGCTTTTATATTGGCATTATTTATGATTTTACTGCGTTTTATTCTTGCTGTAACAGTTGAATCTACAATTATTGTTCGGACGATATCTCCAACATCGGCGGTTTCGCCACCTGTTGAATGTATGGTTACTCCGTGTGATTTCAAATCTTCTATAATGGCTTCCGAACCTTCAATGATTGCTTTGATAACTTCACCAGGAATTAAATTTTTATTTCTTCCAATGGTTGAAGAAAGCATAATATTGTCGACTGCTCCAACGCATATTAAGTCATCAATATTCATAATTAACGCATCTTGAGCAATGCCTTTCCAAACCGAAATATCTCCAGTTTCTTTCCAATAGGTATATGCCAAAGATGATTTTGTTCCTGCTCCATCTGCGTGCATTATAAGGCAATAATTGTCGTCGTTAGTCAAATAATCGGGCACAATTTTGCAAAATGCTTTTGGAAATAATCCTTTATCGATGTTTTTTATGGCATTATGAACGTCTTCTTTACCAGCGGAAACGCCACGTTTTGCATAACGTTTTGAAGTTTCTGAACTCATTTTCGTTGTTATTGTGTTGTTTTGCAAATATAAACTAGATTTTTAGATAAATGGATTTTAGGAGTAGTAGATTTTATTGAAATTGAAATTAACTAATTCTCTATAACTAAAATTTCGACTCTCCGATTGGCTCTTGCTTCAATTTCTGATTGTTCTGGAATAGCAAAAATGGGTTCAGAAACTCCAAAACCTTTGTATGAAAGTCTACTTTTGCTAATATCTTTATAAACCAAAAAATTATAAATTGCTTTGGCTCTTTGTGTTGACAAATCTTGTTTATCGTTTTTGGCGCAGCACAAATGCCCTTGAATTTCAATTTTTATTTTTGGATTATTTTTCATTACAAAAAATAATTCAAACAATTTTGCTCTCGATTCATTTGCAACTGCAAAAGTATTAATTACAAAATTGAGATTTTCTAGTCTGAGTTTTTCCCCAGTTTTTGATTCGTTAACTTGTTTCATGAAAACGGTATCCATTTTTATTTCTGATTTCGTTCCATCTGGATTTTCGAAAACAAGTGTATCTGGAAATTTAATTTTTTCTGAAACCGTTTCAACAGGTTTTATTTTGGTTTTCTTGATTCCTATAATTTCGTTTTCGCGAGAAAAATCTTTTGGTTGAATATAAAACAGGGTAACTTTTCGATTTTCGGATTTGATTTTGGAGGTATTATTGAGTTCGCCAAAACTTCGGGTTTTAAAATCTTCTCGAAATTTTATTTTGGTTTTTATGTTATTAAAAACAAAATCTATTCGTTTTTTTGCCAAAGTATCGTTGAATCCCATCGAACCATCTTCGTCGCAAAAACCATAAACACCAATAACTTTTACTAAACTATTTTTAGAAATCCAATCATTCAATTTTGTAATTTCTGCTTTTTTTAAATCAAATTTATTACTATCAAAAAATACCGAAAACTGCTCTTGACAAAAAGCATTTGAAAATAATAAAAGAAAAAGTATAGAAATTAATAGTTTCATTTTTAGAATTTGAATAAACGAATTTAGTGAAAATAAAATAGAAAACCTGCTAAAATTAATTTCATAGCAGGTTTCATAATTTATAAGTTTATTACTTTGTAAACAACAACTCTCTGTATTTTACCAAAGTCCAACTTTCGTTATCTACCAAAAGTTCTAATTTGTCGCAATGTTCGCGAATATCTTCGAAAAAAGGTTTTACCATATCACAATACGACTCAGCCATTTTTTGAACATCAGTAATCACATTTGCCGTTTTTCTTGCCTCGGTCATGGCTTCAACTTTGGTGTTTATTCCTTCAATATGTTCAGATATTTCACGAATAAGTACAATTTGTTCTTTACCAATTTTCTTGAATTCGTCTCCAAAAATATCTTTCAAACCTTTCACATTATTAATCAAAGTATTCTGATATTGTATCGCTGTTGGAATAACATGATTTCTAGCGATATCGCCCAAAACTCGACCTTCAATCTGAATTTTCTTGGTGTATTCTTCCAGTTCAATTTCATATCTTGCTTCTACTTCAATGTGGTTCATCACATTCATTTCTTTGAATAAATCAAGTGCCTTTTCTGAAACTTTTGCTTTCAATGCTAATGGCGTAGTTTTAAAATTACTTAAACCACGTTTTGCAGCTTCTTGTTCCCAAGCATCGCTGTAACCATCGCCTTCAAAAAGAATTTTTTTAGATTTTTTGATGTATTCCCTCAAAATATTAAAAATTGCTTCGTCTTTTTTCAAATCTTTTTCAAGAATCAAAGCATCGACTTCTTTCTTAAAATCTTTTAGTTGTTTGGCAACAATTGTATTTAGAGTTGTCATTGCATTAGCGCAATTCGCTGAAGAACCAACGGCTCTAAATTCGAATTTATTTCCAGTAAATGCAAATGGTGAAGTTCTATTTCTATCTGTATTGTCTAACAAAACATCTGGAATTTTACCAACAACATTAAGTTTTAAATCTGTTTTTTCTTCTGGCGATAATTTCCCGTCTGTAACTCCTTCTAATTCAGCCAAAACTTTAGTTAATTGTTCGCCAATAAATACCGAAATTATTGCTGGTGGTGCTTCGTTTGCGCCAAGTCTGTGATCGTTTGTTGCAGTTGCAATGGCAGCACGAAGCAATTCTTCGTAATCATTTACCGCTTTTATAGTATTGATAAAAAACGATAAAAACTGCAAATTGCTCATTGGTGTTTTGCTTGGCGATAACAAGTTAATGCCAGTATCGGTTGCCAAAGACCAATTGTTGTGTTTTCCAGATCCGTTAACTCCTTTGAATGGTTTTTCGTGAAAAAGCACTTTAAAATCATGACGTTCTCCGACTTTTTGCATCACATCCATTAATAATGAATTGTGGTCTACAGCCAAATTTGTCTCTTCGAATATTGGAGCCAATTCAAACTGATTTGGAGCCACTTCATTGTGACGGGTTTTAACAGGAATGCCCAAATACATACATTCTTGTTCTAATTCACGCATATAATTCAGGGCACGAGTCGGAATTGATCCAAAATAGTGGTCGTCTAATTGTTGTCCTTTTGCAGAGGTATGACCAAGTAAAGTACGTCCAGTCATGACAATATCTGGGCGAGAATTGGCTAAAGCAGTATCAATCAAAAAATATTCTTGTTCCCAACCCAAAGTTGCAGTTACTTTTTTAACGTTTTTATCAAAATATTTACAAACATCGGTTGCAGCTTCGTCAATCGCATTTAATGCTCGTAATAACGGCGTTTTATAATCCAGTGCTTCTCCCGTATAAGATATAAAAACCGTAGGAATACACAAAGTTGTCCCGAAAATAAATGCTGGCGATGTTGGATCCCAAGCCGTGTAGCCTCTTGCCTCAAACGTATTTCTGATTCCACCGTTCGGGAATGATGATGCATCTGGTTCTTGTTGAACGAGTTGCGCACCACCAAATTTTTCAACAGCATCACTTCCGTCATACGAAGTTTCAAAAAAAGCATCGTGTTTCTCGGCAGTTGAACCTGTTAGTGGCTGAAACCAGTGCGTATAATGCGTTACACCTTTCGATAAGGCCCATTCTTTCATTCCCATCGCGATATAATCCGCAAGTTTTCGGTCGATTTTTGTACCGTGTTGGACGGCATCTTTAACTCCTTTGTGCGCATCAGAAGTCAAAAACTGCTTCATTGCTTTGTCGTTAAACACATTTGCCCCGAAAATATTCGATTTTCTATCGGCTTCTTCAAATTTAACTGATTTTCTGTTTGATGCTTCTTTTAGCGCTTGGAAACGAAATGTTGACATAAAAATTATTTTTTAAAGTTTAACCCCTATTATTTTGACGCAAAAATAATAAAATTTATAGTATTTAAAAAATTAACCCCTCTATTTTTTGCTATAAATTAAAAAAAAATATTTTTTTTATGTAAATACAGAAAAATTAAATTAAGAATTTTTATAAAAACCAAATAGTTTATATTTGCAATGATTAAAATTCTGAGGGTTTTTAATTCGTAATTTTTAAATCGTAATTGAATATGATAGTTTGGATATTATTTTTCGCAATGGTTATTGTCATTTTGGCTCTTGATCTGGGAGTTTTCAATAAAACACCTCATATTATTAGTACTAAAGAAGCAAGCAAATGGACTGCAATTTGGGTAGCCCTATCATTTGCTTTTTCTGGAGTTATTTATTGGTTGTATGGAACTGATTATATTACAAATTTCGATAAATTATCGCAATCGGGTGCTGCAATAAAATTTATCACTGGCTATTTGATAGAACTTTCGTTAAGTATTGACAATATATTTGTTATCGCAATTATTTTCGCTTCATTCAAAATTTCTCAAAAATATCAGCATCGAGTCTTGTTTTGGGGAATTTTGGGAGCCATTGTTTTTCGTGGTTTAATGATTTCTTTTGGGGTTGTAATTATCAAAGAATTTGCTTGGACAACCTATTTGTTTGGTACTTTTTTGATTTTCACAGCAGCAAAAATGTTATTTACTAAAGAAGAAGACGATTTTCAGCCAAAAAATTCATTTATTTATAAAACTATCGGCAAATTTATTCCGATTACCAATGAAATGAACGGTGAACGTTTTTTTATTAAAATTAATAAAAAAAACTTTGCAACACCTCTTTTTGTAGCATTAATTGTTATTGAAGTTATGGACGTTTTGTTTGCAGTCGATAGCGTTCCTGCAATTCTAGCCATAACGTCAGATCCATTTTTGGTATTTAGTTCGAATATTTTTGCAATTCTGGGCTTGCGATCGATGTATTTTTTCTTGTCGAATATGCTCGAAAAATTCCAATATTTAGAATATAGTTTAATTGCAATTTTATCATTCGTAGGATTGAAAATGTTGTTGCAAAATTTTATTGAAATTCCAGAATGGGGATCGTTATTGTTTATTGCTTTTGCTCTTTTGGTCGGGGTTTACGTTTCTTTATACAAAAGTAAGAAAGAGTAATTTAAACTTTTTAATTTTAAAAAAGCAGTTTAAAAAAAGACATTTTTTTCTAAATCATTGAAAGCCAAAAATAGTGAAAAATAAATTTCATAGTATCATTATTGAGTAGTATTAATTTCGAATTACTATCATACAAGATCAAAAAAAATGCTGTTGATTATATATGAGATATTTAAAACACTATAGCAAAATAAAACTTTAAACAAAAAATCATTTTAATTTCATCAACTCTTTCTGAACAATTTTCATTCCTTTTGATCCAATTGTAGAAATAACTTTCAAGTTCAATGGTGCATCAACAACTTCCGCAGGATTTGGATCTATATAAAAAACAGGAATATTTTCGGAAGCAAAATTCATTAAACTTGCTGCTGGGTAGACTTGTAAAGAGGTTCCGATTATTATTAAAAAATCGGCTTGTGAAACTATGGAAACGGCTTTTTCTAGAGCTGGAACTTGTTCGCCAAACCATACAATATGCGGACGAAGTTGAACGCCATTTACATCTAAATCACCAAGATTCAAATCGGTATTCCAATCCAGAATTTGTACTTTAGAATTCGTATCGCTTCGAACTTTGAGCAACTCACCATGCAAATGTAAAACATTTGTGCTTCCTGCTTTTTCATGAAGATTGTCTACGTTTTGTGTAATGATTTGAACCTCGAAATCATTTTCTAGTTCTGCAATAATTTCGTGGCCAGAATTTGGCATTACTTCTTGAAGTTGTTTGCGACGCTGATTGTAAAAATCAAGAACTAAAGGCGTATTTTTGACCCAACCTTCGTAGGTCGCAACATCGTTTACATTGTGTCCTTCCCAAAGGCCATCAATATCTCGAAAGGTCTGAATACCAGATTCTGCACTTACTCCTGCTCCAGAAAGCACTACTAATTTCTTTTTCATTGTTATGATTTATGGTTTAAAATTACTAAATTTTAGTATTTTTACCAAATATAAACTTAAAATATGGTTGATTTAGAATACTTAGAATTCCTCGAAAATATTTTGACAGACAATCGTAAGGAACGTTTTCTTAATGTTTTGAAAAACCGAACAAATCATTTTACAGTTACGGTCGAAGATTTGTTTCAGTTGCACAATACCAGTGCTGTAATGCGTAGTTGTGAAGTTTTTGGAATTCAAGAATTAAATGTTGTAGAAGAACGTTATGGCAAAAAAATTGATACCGAAATTGCAATGGGTTCACAAAAATGGGTAGATGTAAACAGATTTGATTCTATCGATACTTGCATAAAAAATTTAAAAAAAAAGGGGTATCAAATCATCGCTACAACGCCACACGAGAATGATTGTTTGATAGATAATTTTGATATTTCTAAACCAAGTGCCTTGTTTTTTGGAACTGAAAGAGATGGTTTGTCTCCCGAAGTTTTGCACCAAGCCGATGGTTTTTTGAAAATTCCGATGGTGGGATTTACAGAAAGTCTAAATATATCGGTTTCTGCAGCAATTATTATTCAAAATCTAATGAATCGATTACGAAAATCGGACATTAAATGGCAATTATCCGAAAATGAAATTATTGAAAAACGTTTGCAATGGGCAAGAAATTCCATAAAAGATATAAAACGAATCGAAGAACGTTATTTTAGAGAGAAATCGTAATCAAAAAACATTGACCATAAACTTATCTCCCAAAAGACTCGTAAGAATCGGTAGCATATTTTTCAAAGCGCAATAATGTTTTTATATTTTCTCTTTCTGTTGTGGTTAATGTACCAGAAATATCGTCAGAAACTGGAATATACCAATCTTGATAATCAAAAAATTGTCGATAAATTTTATTTTTGAATGAATATCCATGACGAGCATAAATAGTATTTCGAAGTAATTCGAGTTCTAATTTTTTTAGATTTTTTAGTTCTGATTCTTTTAAAATTTTTGTCGAAGCGTTCAGAATTGTTACAACAGAATCGGCGTATCGAAGTGCTGGCATATCAGTATCTTCGTCAGTTGATATTTTTTGTTTTGTTGTGTAATTGTCAACATACGGAAGCCCTTCGGATAAAATTAATTTTGGATTGTATGAAAATTGTTTTTTTGAAAGTGTATATCTTCTTTCAATTATTTTTAAACTTTTGTTATTTGCAGTCCAAGTTCCAATTACACTATCTTTTTGAACCAGAAAATTAAATGTTCCATCGTTTTATCATCACCTAGTTCTTTAACATCAAATTGTAGGTTTCCGTTACTAATAGTTTTTACATCACCTTTCCAACTACGCATATTTCCTGCTACAATACTATATCCATTAGCAATTCCGCCTTTTATTTTTTGAATTACAATGTTAATTTTATTAGCACTTGAATAATCATCGCCTTTTGCATTATATTTAGGAACAAAAAGACCAACCCAGTTTCCATATACATTTTTGTTTGGATCATTTGGCTCGATTTCGTAGACTACAATATTGTTGGTTTTGGAGATAATTTTTATTTCTTTTTTACAAGAAATAAAAAGGAAAATACTAAATACTAAAAGATATTTTTTCATGATTTGTATTTTTTATAAATGTAAAATTCGATAATTAATAAATTTGGAATCCAACCCAACCATGCAATTATTTGATATAAATTCATAGGAGAAGGTTGAAACAAATATACCAAAATTACTTTCCAAAAACGTAAAGTAATTGCAGAAAATGCCAAAGCAAAACTTCGAAGCATAAATTGTTGGTGTTTTTTAATTTCTTTTTTACGTACAAATAGTATGCCGTTTAAAGTAAATACAAACCATAGTATTGCGAGTGTTACAAACGAAATTTGAGAAAACAACCCCCCGTTGGCATAAATCCCAATAAAAAGTCCAGATGGTGCTGCGAAAAATAAAACAACATAAACATATAACTTACCAATTTGTTTATGTATTTTTCCATATTTTTTTAAAATCGAAGAATTAAATTGAGTAAAACCTGCCATCAATACAAAAATTGCGCTATACACATGAATGTAGAAAAAAGTCAAATACAAAGGAGTTTCAGAAACTTCGGTTTGTTTGATTTGTAAAAAAGAGGCTTCAGAACTAAACGGAATGTATTTTAGAGTTATTAAAATCATCAAAACAAAAAAATAACCAAAGACCAAAATCCAAAGGATATTTTTATATAATTGTAGAGTTTTAGTCAATTATAATTTGATTTATTTTTTCTTCAAAATTTTATATTCCTCATAACATTCACTCATGGCATCCATAATTTGCAAGTCGTTAGCCGTTTTTACAAACTCTTCGGAATAACTACAACGAGCCAATATTTCGGCAATTTCTTTTTTATCAACACCCAGTAAAACCGATATTGTTTCTCTATCAAATCGCGATTCTAATAAATTGCGAACAGTATCGTCTTTTTTCATTTCTCGTAATTTTTTTAATTCTTTGGGTTTTTTTCCGAAAAAATTATAGAGCATATCGGCTGGATTAAAAATCGACCCTAACACTCTACCAAAAGCATTTGGCGAGTATGCTCCAGCCTCGTAACCTTGAGGTAAACCTGAAATACTATAGCGATAATTTTCTTTTATTGGTATCAATTTCGAATCGATTTCGAGATAACCAGTCAGATTATAAGGTCTAATCACAACTTCTTCAAGTGCATATGCTCTAAGAGTAAGTTTTATTTTTGTGGTTTTATTTTTTGGCCAATCGCTTGTAATTTTAACTTTTATTGATTGGTAACCAATACTAGAAATATGAAGCGTATCGTTTATTGTTCCTTCAATTTCAAAAAGTCCTTGCTTGTTAGAAACACACCCTTTTACTTTATTGATGTTTATGATGTTGACATTCGAAATCGGAATCGACGTACTTTCATCTATAATTGCACCCGAAACTTTTTGTGAAGTTGCTGTAATTTGAGAAAAAGACGAAAAAGAAATAATTGCAAAAAATAGAGTAAAAATGTATTTCATATAATTGTTTAAAACGTTAAAAGTACTAAAATCGTTTGTAGTATTTTGATGTTTATTTTTAATTATTAGAAAATTAACAAATTATCAAAAATTTTAGATAAATTATTTTTTCATTTTCATGCTAAAATAAAAAAAGATGCACAAATTTGTGCATCTTTTTAATAATTATATTTAGAAAAAATTAATCTTTTCTTGGTCTTCTAGGTCTTGGAGCGTCTCCAAAACTTTCTGAACGTCGTGGTGCTCTGTCCGATGAACCTTCGCTTCTTGAAGAAAATCCAGAATCACGTCTTGGAGCATCAGATGATGATGTTCTTGGAGAACGGTCAGAAAAACCACCTTCGCGTCTTGGTGCCGATGAACTTCTGTCGCTTCTTCCACCACCAAATCCGCCTTCTTTTCTTGGACCGAAACCACCAGATCTTGGAGCCGAAGCACTTCTTTCGCCTCTAAATCCACCGCCACCGCCAGATGAACGTCCGCCACCAAAACCACCACCAGAACTGCGTCCGTTGTGATCTCTGCGTCCGCCACCGTCGTTTTTAGAAATCTCAACGTTTATACGTCTTCCTTCTAATGAAGCGTTGTTCAAAATTTCCATAACTTTATCGGTATGCTCAGGATCAGTATTAAAGAAAGAAAAACCTTCTTTTACATCAACCTTAAAAACATCGTCACGACCTAAGTCTAAAGTTTCTTTCAAGTAATCTTTCAATTGCATCCAATCGAAATTATCACGAGAACCAATGTTTACAAAATAACGAGTTGCTCCATTATTATTGTTTTCTCTTGGCTCACGATCTTCACGACCTTCGCGACGATCATTTCCAGATGACATTCCAGAAATATCTCTAGTTTTCTTGTAATAATTAATAAATCTATTAAATTCTACCGAAACCATTTTCTTGATTAATTCTTCTTTCGATAAATCTTCAAGAACCGTATTTATTGCTGGAAGATAGTTGTCAATTTCGTGATCAACTTCTGTATCTTTTATTTTGTTAGCAAGGTGCAACAATTGAATTTCGCAGATTTCTATTCCACTTGGAAGTGTTTTTTCTTCGAATTTTTGTTTGATAATTCTTTCGATAGACGAAATTTTTCTCAATTCACTTTTTGTAACAATTACGATAGAAGTTCCTAATTTTCCAGCACGTCCAGTTCTTCCAGAACGGTGGTTATAGGTTTCTATTTCGTCAGGCAATTGGTAATTTACAACGTGTGTAATATTATCAACATCGATTCCACGAGCTGCCACATCTGTAGCAACAAGCATTTGAATCTGGCGACCACGGAACGATTTCATAACCGAGTCACGTTGTGCTTGACTTAAATCGCCGTGCAATGCTGCTGCGCTATATCCATCTTCGATTAATTTTTCGGCAACTGCTTGAGTATCACGTTTTGTACGACAAAAAACAACCGAGAAAATATCTGGGTTACAATCTGCTAATCTTTTAAGCGCTTCATAACGATCACGTGCATTTACTAAGTAAAATTCGTGAGAAACTGTTGCTGAACCAGAGTTTTTGGCTCCAACTGTAATTTCTATTGGGTCAGTCATAAACTGTTTTCCAATTCTGGCAACTTCTGCTGGCATTGTCGCCGAGAATAACCAAGTGCTTTTTTCGTCTGGCGTTGTTGACAAGATGTTTACGATGTCTTCGTAAAAACCCATATTCAACATTTCGTCAGCTTCGTCAAGAATACAGTAATTAATCTGAGAAATGTTTACCAACCCTCTATTAATCATGTCTTGCATTCTACCTGGAGTTGCAACAATAATTTGTGCCCCTCTTTTAATTTCTCTCGCCTGATCGGTTATGCTAGCTCCACCGTAAACTGCTACCACATTAATACCTTTTTCGTATTTTGAGTAGTTTTTAATTTCGTTGGTAATCTGCAAACACAATTCGCGAGTCGGAGATAAAATTAACGCTTGCGTATTTCTATTATCGGCATCAATTTTCTGAATAACTGGAAAACCAAATGCTGCCGTTTTCCCTGTCCCTGTTTGAGCCAACGCAACTAAATCTGTGTCTTTTTCCAATAATAGGGGAATCGCTTTCTCCTGTACTTCGGTCGGATTTTCAAATCCTAGATCTAAAATCGCCTTCAGTAACGATTCACTCAATCCTAATTGTTCAAATTT
>JAYUFL010000150.1:0-11298 GCA_043738745.1 Bacteroidota bacterium | reverse complement strand
GGTTTAAGAATGGAATCTACAAATACAAAAGGGATTTCAATTACACTTAATCAAGAAAATAATAATAATTATATTCGTTTTTTTCCTACGGCATATATTACCTATTCGCTTAATGAAAATAATACCTTTTCATTAAATTATAGCAAACGCATAAATAGACCTTCCTTTTTTAGTTTAAATCCTTTTAGATGGTATGATAATCCCTATTCGTATGCGGAAGGAAATCCGTTTTTACAACCATCATATGCACATAATATCGAATTTAGTTATCCAAGAAATCAAAACTGGGAAAATAAAATTTATTACAGTAAAACTTTAAACGGGTTTGCACAATTAACATCATTAGATGCTACCACAAATATTCAAGCAACTAAATATACTAATTTTTTTAACACAGAAATATTTGGACTTTCTGAATCTTACACTTTAAATAAATTGAAATGGTGGGAAAGTGTAAACTCAATAGATTTGAGTTATAGTAACTCTGATTCAAAAATCATTACTACAAATCAAAACCGTCGAGGTTTCAATTCCTATTTTTCAACTAATAATACTTTTAATTTAAATATTAAAAAAACAATCATATTAAATCTTAATTTTTGGATAAACCCAGCAGGAGTTAATGATTTAGATAAAAATACCGCATCTAACCAACTTGACTTATCCATGAAATTTTTTCTGTTAGACAAAAATTTGCAATTAGGAATTATAGGAAATGACATTTTTAGCAGTAATAGAGCCACTTACATCTCATATAATGATAATGTAAAGCAAGAATATAAAAATTACTACGATCAACGGTTTATCAGAATTTCATTATCATATAAATTTGGTAACAACAAAATTAAAGTAGAAAGAAGAGATTTAGGTAACGAAGAAGAAAAAAACAGAACAAAATAAATATAATTTAATTCTCTGATTCTTTTGTAGTGTACAATACAAAAAAAAGGAAGTTTAAATAAATAGGTTGCGCAACCGAAGTCCAAGAAGAGTTTATGACTTAAAAAGAAACTTAAAATTCATCAAAGTAAAAAAATTAATATTATGAAACTAACAAGTTTAAAAACAGTAGAAGTGCTAAATGCAAAATCCCTAAATTTGATTAATGGTGGTTTAAGGGAACAAGAATCAAACAAGAAGGATGTAAGCAGCGAAGAGAAAGACTGCCTTAGTGGAGACCATTTTAGCAGAATCTAAAAACTAAAATTACAATTTTCTATCAGTTTAGAGAATTAATATTTAACTAATAAAAATTAACATTATGAAACTTATAAGTTTAAAAACAGTAGAAGTGCTAAATGCAAAATCCCTAAATTTGATTAATGGTGGTTTGAAACAACAGGAATCAAATAAGAAAGATATAAGCAGCGAAGAAAAAGATTGTCTTAGCGGAGATGATTTTCACAAAATCTAGAATCTATAATTACAATCCTCCATTAATTTGGAGGATTGATAATTATAATTAATAAAAATTACATTATGAAACTTACGAGTTTAAAAACAGTAGAGGTGCTAAATGCAAAATCCCTAAATTTGATTAATGGTGGTTTAAAGCAAAAGGAATCGAGTAAAAAGGATGATCTCGAATCTGACAGTTATGGTGATCGTTGTAACGATCCAAAATAACCTTCAAAAATTTGTTAAAATGATAATAAATTTAAAATAGTAAACATGAAAAAAATAAAATTAAAAAAATTAGTATTAGAAAAAATTGATATGAGTCAATTTCTATTTATTAATGGTGGGCTTTTAAGAGCGTCGTCCGATAATTCTGATGTTGTTTCTCAAAGTAAAGACTGTTATAGCGATGATTGTGGGAGTTCAGATTGCGATAGTTCAACTCGCGATTGTTAAAAATATAGCATCAGCAAAGTTTTTAACATTTTGCTGATGTTTTTTTTATTTTTTGAATCCTAAACATCTAATTTTAAGAAATTATAATAAATTAAAAAAAAATGAAATTAAAAAAGTTAACTCATTTGGAAATAGATAAATCTATTTTAAGTCAAATTTTTGGGGGACAAACTAAAAAGAAGACAAAAAAAAAGAAAAGTAAAACTAGTAATGAGGTAAGTTCTGACTCGACTGATACCGTAAAAAATGATGTTTTTAAATAAATTATGATAGTTATTTTATCCTACGACTGGTATGAACAGGGAACCGACCCAGTCATTGATTGGTTACTATTTTATAAAGTGCCTTTTGTAAAGGTAACTTTTCAAGATTTAATCTCGAAGAAAAACAATTGCAACATCAATATTAATACTGGTGAAATTTGGATTAATGGAATAGAAATTAGTAGTCAAATTAAAGCGATTTGGTATAGACGTTTTGAGGATGATTTGAAGTTAAACTTACCCGACAAATTTCCAACGGATCAGGCACAATTTGAAATGAAATATGAAATAAGAGATTTGATGAAGTATTTATTCGTTAGATTTCAAGGAGTGGCATGGCTACCTTCTGTTGCGGGTATTGAATTAAATAAATTAGAAGTATTGTATTATGGAAATAATCACAATATAAGAATGCCTAGAACTATTATCTGTAATAATAAGATAGAGTTGATGGCTTTTTATCAAAATTGTACAACAGGTGTAATAACGAAACCAATAAAGCATAGTGGCTATTTTATTAAAGACGATAAAACTTATTCAATATATACAAATAGTATTGATATTAAGTTTATAAATTCATTACCTGATAAGTTTGTAACCTCACTTTTTCAAGAAAAAATAGAATCTAAATTTGAAATAAGAGTATTTTATTTAGACGGACAGTTTTATGCTACTGCTATTATTATAAATAAAGATAATGATTTAACAGATATAAAGTTAAATTTTGAATCCGAAAATATAAATTGGATACCTTATCAATTACCAAAAAGTTACGAGAAACAATTAGATTTATTTTTTAAAAGTATTAATCTAAATACTTGTTCTTTTGATGTTATTTTGTCAGAAGACAATGAATATATTTTATTAGAATTGAATCCAGGCGGACAGTATAGCGCGCCTAGTAGTAGATGTAATTACAACATTGAAAAAAAAATAGCTGAATGGTTAATTAAAGAAAATGAAAAAGAATAAAAAAACTACAATCTTTACTAAGCAGGACTTAAAAAACTTACCTGTTACTTATCGCTTAATGAATGTACTTGAAACCAAAGAAGTAGGGGAATTATATACCCGTACTACTTTTACTATAAGTTCAAAACATTTTTCAACAAGTTTCAAAATGTATATTTCGGACAAGCCAATTTCAAATTTTATACCAGATTAATTATGAGTAAATATCTAAATATATATGCCTTTTGTAAAGTAATAAAGGGTCAAGAGAATTATGTGATTTGTGATTTTCAAAAAAAAAATTTAAAACATATTCCAGACACACTTGCATTAATTATAGAACAATTTAAAGAAAATGAGTTTGTAACTGTTAAGAATAATTTCATAGATCAAAAAACAGTTTTTAATAGTTATGTTAATTATTTAACTCAAAATAAATTTGCTTTTTTTTCAGATTATAGAGATGAGTTTATAGACATAAAAGATGATTTTGAAACACCTGAAATAATCAATAATGCTATTTTAGAATATGATTTTAATAAGTATAATATTATATCTGTACTAGAACAGTTAGATGAACTATTTTGCAAGTATATAGAAATTCGCATACTCAATTTTACAATAGAAAATTTAAACTATTTGGCAGATATTTTTGAAACTACCATTTTATGTGGGTTTAGATCGATTGTAGTTTATTTACCCTATTCTGAAACAACTGAATCCAAAATAATTTATCAAAAATTAAAAAAATATAAAAAAATTCATATGATTGTTTTTTATAACACTACCGATAAGGTAAAAATAAGTTCTAAAATTCAAAACTTGCAATATATTAAAAGTGGTATAGATGAAATTAGAAATAAAAATTTTCAAGAGAAGAATCTTATAATTGATCTAAATTATTTTTTTGAAGCGCAACAAAAAAACCCATACTACAATAAAAAAGTTAGTATTGACTATTTAGGTAATGTGAAAAACTGCATAAAAAACAAAAGCGTTTTTGGAAATACAAATACACATATGTTAGAATCAATAATTAAAACAAAAGAATTTCAAGAATTTTGGAATGTTTCACATGATAAAATTTTAAAAATTTGCAATAGTGAATTAAGATACAATAAATTAGTCTCAAATGATTTAAAAAAGGTAAGTGAACATTTATATGAAATAATAGAATAAATGAAAAAATTTAAATTTTTAAAACAATTAGAAAGTATAGATTGCGGAGCAACTTGTTTGAAAATGATTTCCAATTTTTATGGAAAAGAAATTGATATAAGATATTTAAGAGATATAACATTTACTAATAAAACAGGAGTTAATTTTTCATCATTAATAGATGCATCAACAAAAATTGGATTTGAAACCTTACCAGTAAAATTAACTTTTGAAGAGTTAATAAATGATGTACCATTACCAGCAATTTTACATTGGAAAAATAACCATTATGTTGTTGTTTATGAAACTAATTTAAAAAAAAAATATTTTTACTCTAATAAAAAAACAAGATATGTAAATATTGCAGACCCTGGGTTCGGCAAATTAAAATTAACCGAAAATGAATTTAAAAGGTTATGGAATACAGATATAGACAATAAAGGTATAGCACTTTTATTTGAGTTAAGTGAAGATTTTAAGACTGAAAAAATTAAAATTAAATATACAAATCGATTTAAGTATTTTACTAAATACTTAAATCCTTTACGGACAAGTTTATTTTTTACATTTATTTTAGTTTTATTAATAGCATCATTAAATTTCATCTATCCTTACATAAATAAAGAACTTATTGATAAAGGAATTACAAATAAAAGCACTTATTTTATTATTGTTTTTTTAGTTGCTCAATTACTTTTGTATACGTCTTCTGCAATTATGGAAATCGTTCAAGGATGGATTTTTTTGAATGTAAAAATAAAATTTGGAATAAACTTATTGACAGATTTTTTATTAAAACTAATGAAAATGCCGTTATCTTTTTTTGAGAATAAACTTTCTTCGGATATTATGTTACGCATTGAAGACCATGACAAAATAGAAGATTTTTTCTCAAGGAATACAATTCATTTTGTAATATCAGTTCTATCATTCTTAATATTTTCAGTTGTTTTAGGAAGTTATTCAATGTTTTTAATAAGTATTTTTTTTGTTGGTTCAATTTTATCAGTTTTATGGGTATTATGGTTTCATAAAATAAGAAGATTTATTAATTACAGACGTTTTGAAATAGAATCTATTAATAAAAATTTTCTCTACGAAATAGTAAATGGAATATCAGATATAAAAATAAATAATTCAGAAAGCACAAAAATTAAAGATTGGAAAAAGGTACAGAATGAATTGTTTGATTTGAATAAAAAAAGTTTAAAACTTGAAAATATACAATATTTTGGAATAAACTATTTAACACAAATAAAAAACACGCTATTAATTAGCCTGTCTGCTTTTATGGTTGTAAACAACATAATTTCTATTGGTAGTATGCTTTCAATATCTTTTATTATAGGTCAATTAAATGCACCTTTAGAATCCTTTGTAATGTTTATTTATTCTTTTCAAGATGCGAAAATTAGTTTAGAAAGGTTAGCCGATGTCTATGATAAAAAAGATGAAATTGAAATTGTGAATAATGAAGACGAAATCATTTTAGAAAAAAGTATTAATTTTAAAGATGTTAGTTTTGGATATCAAAATCCGAACGAATTTAAAATATTTAACAATTTAACTTTATCTATAAATTTAAATCAAACGACAGCAATAGTTGGGACAAGTGGTAGTGGTAAGACAACATTAATAAAATTATTAATGAAATTTTACGAACCACTTAGCGGAAATGTTATGATTGATGACAAAAGTTTAAATATTCTTAATTTTGAAAAGTGGAGAGAAAAAATTAGTGTTGTTTTTCAAGATGGTTATATTTTTTCAGACTCTTTAAAAAACAATATTGTGATGTCTCAGAATTTTGATGATATCAAATTTAATCGAATTTTGAAACTTTCAAACATTATTGAATTTATTGACAGATTACCACAAAAAAGCGATACTAAAATAGGAGAAAATGGACTTGGCTTAAGTAAAGGACAACAACAACGAATTTTAATTGCTCGCGCAATGTATAAAAACCCTGAAATCTTAATTTTAGACGAAGCAACATCGGCACTCGATGCCGAAAACGAAAAAATTATACACGACAATTTGCAACAGTTTTTTAAAGGAAAAACGGTTTTAATTATTGCACACCGTTTAAGCACTGTCAAAAATGCCGACCAAATTATTGTACTTAAAAATGGAGAAATTGCAGAAACAGGAAATCATCAACAATTGGTACAAAACAAAGGAGATTATTTTAATTTAGTTAAAAATCAATTGGAGTTAGGTGATTAGAAAACTTGTTTTTTATTGTTAGGAGTCGTGTTTAGAAAAATAATTGTTTGCCTGCAAGAGATAAATAAAATTCAATCTTAATATCATCATCACCGTTAAAAAAAAATAGAAAAGAAACGTCACAATAGTAAAATGACTATTGAAAAATAGTCCAACTTTAATTCCATAAAGTCATGAATAATTTAATTTCTTTTGCAATAGGTTTCTTTTTAGTGTTGAGCGTACTGTCTATTATTTTTATTATACTTATTGTGTTTAACATAAAAATTGTAACACATTAGAGATGAAAAATGTTTATTTTATATCTGGATTAATAACAGGAACAATATTGTTTTTTTATTGTGTTGATATTTTTTGTTTAATTTTATCAGGATTTCAAATCTTGACAGGGGGATTTTGATAAATAAAAAATCTTTGAATTCGATTGTCATCACAATCAAAAAAGAATAAAAAAATGGTTACGGTTAATTATTTTTTATTGTGAAACCATTTAGCGTAAAAAATTAAATGGTTTTTTGTTTTGAGGCATATAGTCTGTTTCGGTTTAAAACCATGATTGGACTGAGTTGTTTAAATCTGGGGAACAAAAAAATTCTGATAGGAAGAGGTAAACTGCGTTTTCCAGATACATACATGAGACATCATCAAGGAGTAACTTGCAAAATTATTACCCTATTTTATCAATTGATAACAAGTGGTTTATGTATTGTGTTGTGTTGTGTTGTTGTTCTTAATTTTTGTGGCAAATTTTTATAAAATATTATTTTGCCACAAAAAATGTGGCAATTTTTTCATTTGTAAAGTTTTGCCACAAAAACTATGGTAAATTATTTCAATTAAGAATTTTACCACAGTATAAAAACGTTCCGTTACTTCTAATGATTTTAGGATTCATAAACGCTAGTTTTTGAATTCTAAAATAGTTTCGAGACGTGTGGCCGAAAAACTTCTTCATAAAATTTTTAAAGTTAGATGCATTCTCGTAAAATAAAACTTGCTGTACAACTTTAAAAACAACTCGAAGTGACGCTCAATATACAAGTTCTCGTGTTGAAAAGCCGAATGATTAAATTTCTGGTTACTTCGAGTAATTTTAGGATTCATAAACGCCAGTTTTTAAATCACGAAAACTATAATATAAATGCCAATTTTTTGATAACGCATTTTCTTTTTCGACTGCATTGAGTTGATTCCATGTCTTGATATCAACTCCTCCAGTATAAATTTTCGAGATTGAAAAGTTTTTTGTCATCAATAATGAATTTGTATTTTTGTGTACTGTTCGTTCGTAAAAGTAAAAAAAAATTGACATAAAAAAACGGCTTAGTGTTTACTGAGCCGTTGATTCCATTTAAAGATTTTCTTGTAGCGAGACCGAGATTTGAACTCGGGACCTCAGGGTTATGAATCCTGCGCTCTAACCGACTGAGCTATCTCGCCAAAATAGTTATACAATTTAATTGCGAGTGCAAATATAGCATTATATTCAGTTGTTACAAACATATTTTTAA
Source organism: Bacteroidota bacterium (assembly GCA_043738745.1). GTDB lineage: Bacteria > Bacteroidota > Bacteroidia > Flavobacteriales > Flavobacteriaceae > Flavobacterium. The sequence continues at coordinate 3,332 of JAYUFL010000150.1, read as the reverse complement.
AAAAAATATTTTAAAAAAAAAGTTAGATTATTAATAAAAATATCCTACTTTTAAAAAAATATTTTTATGTTTATGGAAGTTAAAGTTCGTTACGAATTAGAAATGTCAATCAATTCATCATCCCAATTATTATATCCCTACATATCAACTCCATCGGGGCTTTCAGAATGGTTTGCAGATAACGTAAACTCTAGAGGTGAATTCTATACTTTTATGTGGGATGGCTCTGAAGAAAATGCACGCTTAACGTCTAAAAAATCGGGCGAAAAAGTAAAATTTCGTTGGATAGACGATAATAATAAAGATACCGATTATTATTTCGAAATTAGAATTGTTGAAGATGAAATTACCAAAGATGTATCACTTTTAATCGTTGATTTTGCTGAAGAAGACGAAATTGAAGAATCCAAACAGTTATGGATTAATCAAATTTCAGAACTAAAACATGTAATTGGTTCGGTATAGATTCTAGTTTTTTGTACAATGATAAATTTTAATGGCAATATAGTTACATCGGAATCGAACATTCTAGTCAATAACCGTGCTTTTCTTTTTGGAGATGCTGTTTTCGAAACAATAAAAATTTTAAATAATAAAATTCTTTTCCTCGAAGACCACTATTTTCGATTAATGTCCTCGATGCGAATTATAAGAATGGAAATTCCAATGAATTTTACTATGGAATTTTTTCAAGACGAAATTTTGAATTTAGCAAAAACTAATAATTGCCAAAATTCTGCTCGAGTTCGTTTTACGGTTTTTAGAAATGAAGGTGGATTTTACACCCCAAAAACTAACCAAATATCCTATTTAATCGATGTAAATCCTTTAGAAAACACTTTATATAGCATAGAAAAAATGACTTATAAAGTTGATTTGTTTAAAGATTCCTATGTTTCTAAACAATTGATTTCTACCCTTAAATCTACCAATAAACTAATTAATATTACTGGAAGTATTTTTGCATCAGAAAACGGATTAGACAATTGTTTGCTTCTAAACGATTCCAAAAATGTGGTTGAAGCATTACAAGGAAATTTGTTTATGCTTATGGGAAATAAACTCATTACACCCCCAATTTCGGAAGGTTGCATAAGCGGGATTATGCGAAAACAAGTTATAGAAATAGCAAAAAAAATATCAACTATTGAAATTGTCGAAGAAATCATTTCACCTTTTGAACTTCAAAAAGCAGACGAATTATTTATTACCAATATAATAAAAGGAATCCAGCCCATTACACAATATCGAAAAAAATCATATAATACAAAGTTATCAAACGAGATTCTCGAAAAATTAAATATTGTTCTTCGATTAAATTAATTGTAGTTTGGATTTTCTGGAGCATTGGACCAAATTAAATAATCACCACCTAGTTCGGATATTTTCTCTTTCCAAAAATGAGCACTCGATTTTCCTATAATTTTATTTTCGTATGAATTTGAAGTAATAATCCAGGAATTATTATCCATTTCAGATTCTAGTTGGAGAGAATCCCAACCTGTGTACCCTAAAAAAAAACGTATGTTATTTTTATCGATTTTCTTATTGTTTATTAATTTACTTGTTAACTCGAAATCACCTCCCCAAAAAATTCCATTAGATATCTCAATACTATTTGGAATTAAATCAGGAATATTATGAATAAAATATAAATTATCTTGCTCAACAGGACCACCATTATATATTCTAAAATCTGCCTCGATTTCGGGAACCAAATCTTTTATAGTATAATTCAATGGTTTATTCATTATAAAGCCTACAGCTCCATCATTATTATGATCTGCTAAAAGAATTACAGATCTGTTAAATGACATATCGCCAATTATCGATGGTTCCGCAACTAAAAGTTGTCCTTTTGTAAGTTTTTTTGAGACCATTATATTACTAATTTTAATAAAATTAATAAAATAATTTTATATTTCAAAAATAAAAGCATTAAAAAACAAAAAACCTTTCAAAAGAAAGGTTTTTATATTAATAAACTAAATTTTTGTTTAGTTTACAGAAGATTCTAATTCTGCACCAGCTTTAAATTTTACTACATTTTTTGCAGCAATTTTAATTGTAGCTCCAGTTTGTGGGTTTCTTCCGTCTCTTGCTTCTCTTTTAGAAACTGACCAAGATCCAAAACCTACCAACGAAACTCTTCCTCCTTTTTTCAAAGTACCACCTACATTACCTAAAAAAGATTCTAAAGCCAATTTTGCAGCAGCTTTTGTAATTCCTGCATCTGCAGCAATAGCATCAATTAATTCTGATTTGTTCATAATATTTATTTGTTAATTGTTGGTTAAATATTTTATTATTACAAATTTATTAGGAATTCCAAACCTCACAAGTATTTTTATAGTTTTTTATCGATTTTGTTTATAACTCGTATTTTTTGTTAATAACTGATCTTTAAAACGCAAAAAAATCCGACAAAATCAATACTGATGGTACTTACAGAGCCATTAGATTTTGTGAAAATGTAATTCCATTTAAAAATTCTAAAATTTTCATTCTTTTTTTCCCAGGAAATTGCAAACTTAAAATTACTATAAATCCATTTTTAACGGCAATTTTCATTTCCTTTTTTGTGGCAATAATTTTTCCTAATATACAATCATGAACTTCTTCTACGAAAATGCTTTCGTAAATTTTTACATTCCATTCGTTAGTTTCGTCTCTAAAAAAAGACCATGCTGCTGGATAGGGCGATAATCCACGTATTAAATCCTGAATATCTTTCCCCGATTTTGTCCAATCGATCTTGCAATTATCCTTGTTGAGCTTGTAAGCCGTTTTAATTTCGCTATCTTCAATCTGAATTGTGGTTGTAATATTTTCATTTTGAATTAAATCTAAAGTTCTAATAACCATTTCGCAGCCTAAATTCATTAGTCGATCATGCAATTCTCCTGCATTTTCTGTCGATGAAATTAAAATTTCCGAACTCAAAATCATTGCTCCAGTATCTATTTTATCGTCTATAAAAAAAGTAGTAACACCCGTTTTTGTTTCACCATTAATAATTGCCCAGTTTATTGGTGCTGCACCACGATAATTTGGCAAAATAGAAGCGTGAAGATTAAAGGTTCCTAATTCGGGCATTTTCCAAACGGCTTCGGGTAGCATTCTAAAAGCCACAACTATTTGTAAATTGGCATTTAAATCTTTTAATTCTGATAGAAATTGCTCATCCTTTAAATTTAAGGGTTGCAAAATTCGTAGATTTTTTTCCAAAGCATATTCCTTAACTGCCGAAAATTTTACTTTCTGTCCACGTCCTGCAGGCTTATCCGCAGCGGTTATTACTCCTACAATTTCAAAATTATTTTTGATAACAG
>JAYUFL010000149.1:0-4101 GCA_043738745.1 Bacteroidota bacterium | reverse complement strand
TTCGCCAATAAAAGGTTGTTCTCGCCCGCCAGAAAAGAAGAAAGTTACATGTGGATATTTCTCGGTTTCGGCAATACGGATTTGTTTTTTGCCTGCTTTTTCGAGAACTTCTCCAAGAGTTTCGGTAATATTGTCTTTGTTGTAAACTACTTTTACGTTTTGATAGGTTTCGTCGTAATTTGTTAGCGTAACATAATAAAGGTTTAGTTTTTTCATGTTTTGCTCAGGAAAATCTTCTTGCGATAAAACTTCGGTGAGTTCGCGTCCGCGATCAGTTCTGAAATTAAAGAAAATAACCACATCGTTTTCCTGAATGGTTGCTAATGGTTCGTTGTTTTTATCGACCATAATTAGCGGTTCGATAAACTCATCGGTAATGTTATGTTTGTAGGAATCGAGCAAACTCAAAACGGCATCTTTCGATTTTTTTCCTGTTCCATGAACTAATAAATCGTAAGCCAGTTTCACTCGTTCCCAACGTTTGTCGCGATCCATGGCGTAATAACGACCAATTACGGAGGCAAGTTTTACGTTTTTATTGTAAATGTAATCCCAAAGTATTTCGAAATATAAGGTTCCCGATTTTGGATCTACATCGCGACCATCCGTAAAGGCATGAACAAAGACTTTCTTGAGCCCAAATTCCTCCGATGCATCAATTAAACTTCGTAAATGGCTGGTGTGAGAATGTACGCCGCCATCGGAAAGTAGTCCCAGAAAATGAACGTTTACATCCTTGTCTTTGGCATACTGAAACGCATCTAATACTACTTTTTCGTTTTTTAAAGTGTTGTTTTGAACGGCAAGATTTATTTTTGCAAGATCCTGATATACAATTCGTCCTGCACCAAGATTCATGTGGCCGACTTCGGAATTGCCCATTTGTCCTTCGGGTAATCCTACATTTAGTCCGTCGGTGCGAAGTTGTGCGCTAGGATAATTTTTGTATAACGAATTGATGAATGGAATATTGGCATTATCGATTGCTGAAACTTTTGGATCGGGCGATTTCCCCCAACCGTCGAGAATCATTAGGATTACTTTTTTCATTTGAAAGTTTTTTTATTTTTCGAATAGTTATAACTTCTCTGAATTAAAAAATAGTAATTCATTTTAGTTCCCAAAACTATATCGAATTGTAAATCCAGATCTAATATTTGTTAATGGAAACGAAGTTGAAATTACTGCTTTTGTAAACGAATGGTCGTAAAAGAAAATAGCAGTTAGATTTTTACTAAACGCATAGTCTGCAGTTAATTTGATCGACCAAAGATTCTGACCTCCAACTAATTGATTATCATTGTAATCCAAATGTCTAACAATAGTTTTATTATTTCGAAACGAAACATCTGCTTTGATATTGATATCACTTTTTATTAAACCAACCACATTATCGGCATATCTAGAACTAATCGATACGTCTTTAATTCGATATCCTATTCCAAAAACATATTCAATTCCTTTTACTTCGGTTAACAAACTATTATCAAAACTCATAGATAATGCACGATCTTTTTTCATTTCTGCAAGAATTTTAAATGCGTTTTTAGTCTCGAAATCAAGACGTACTAATGGGCTAAATTGCTCTACCAAATTAATATTCGAAATGATAGTTTTATTTAGATAATTCCCGCTTAAATCGGTGCCATTTGGGTTTAAATTATAATCTAAATTCGATCTAAAAGAATTTATAGTATAACTCGATTTATAAGCGTGTTGAATAGAAAAACGCTTGAATTTATCTTTAAAAAATTGATATCGCATGAGACCGCTATACTTGATATTCCAATTTGGTATCGGAATATCTCTAAATGCTCCGAGTGATATTCCTTTAGCATCCTCACCTTTTTTTGAACCATAAAAACCTGTATATGCAGCCAAAAAAGAAGGCAGTAAAACCGCTTGACTATTTTTTCCATAACCTATAGGAAATCCATCTATATCTCTATTTGCTGGATTTGACAAATCAATTCCTCGGTTTTCAGCTAATCGATTTGCAACAATAATTCGGTTGTTTCTAAAATCGGAAAAAGGAGAAGATGTCATTTCGTCGCTAGTTTTGAAAGCCGTCTTTAGCATAGTCGTCGAAATTGCAAAATTACCTGAATTATGTGGCGAAAGCGAAATATAATTTCCATTTGATGCGTCAAACTGTTCCGAAAAATTATCTGCATAAGTTCTGTTTCCTATCAAATCTATTTTAAAATCGGGAAATAAATCAATACTTGATGTGAAATTTAATGTTTTGGTTGTTATTCTTGTGAAATTCTGATTAAATTGAGGATAATTTGTCAACCAACCGTTTTTTGCTGCTTCGAATCTAACGTCGTCTTGCAGTCCAAAAACAAAACCAAGCGATGGCTTCGAAGAGCCAATAAATCCTATATTTGGTAAATATCCTGGCAAAACTGTACCGCTGTTTTGAGTATAATCTATCTGAAAATTTTTAACTGAAGTAAGAATTCCTACTAGACCATTAGAAAATATATTACCATCGTTTAATGCCACTTTTGCAATACTTTGGATTTTTTCTTCTGGTTTTGGTTGTGTTCTAGGTATTTGCGGTTGCTGTGATTGACTTGTTTTTCTGGTAAGTCCAACATATTTATAGAAGGTATCCATATTAAAGGTCGCATTTAATTTATGTGCTCCCGAGTTTTGAATGGTATTTCCTAAATTATAAGTCGTATAAGTTAGTCCATTATCATTAGTTGCACTAAACGACGACAGTGCATCTGAGGCGCGTTGCCAAGCATAGTTTCCTGTATAAGTGTAGGTTGATTTTACAAAACTCAAAAACGGAACTTTAGCCAAAGGCAATTCATAATTTAAAATAAGTTGCTGATTGTGTTGATTTGGTTCTCCAATGTTCCAATAATCCGACCAAATTGTATTACTTTGAATCGGAACTTTATTTGCATCTAAATAACTTCGAACTAAATTATTAGAAGTTGCAGTATAATTTATTTTTAATGCTTTAGATAAATTATAGGCAAACCCGTAATTGTAATTAAATGCGTAATTTCTTCTGTACAAGGGATCAAGTCCTAGACCTTCTACATCAACCTGACGGAATTGTTGTTTGTTATAATTTCTTATAATATTAGTACTAAAATTTACGTTGGATGGTAAATAATTGATATTGAAATCACTTAATAATTTCCAATAACTACTTTTCTTTAAAAATTTAGAGTTTTTAAATGGCTCTAATGGTTTTGGCTGAAAAGCAAAACTATAGTCCAGAGAGGTTTTGAGTTGTTGATCTACTAAACTCAAAATTTCGTAATCATGATGCTCCATTTGGTTGAACGAATACGACAAAGTAAGATTTTCAGGATCATACAAATGCGGTTTTTTGTCACCTACTCTATCTTTTCTAACTCCAATGAAATTGATACTTTTTCGTTTTGTAAAATCAATTGCTCGACTTAATAAATTATCTTTATCAGTTTGATTTGGAGTTACATCTATTAATTGTTTTAGTTCAATGTCTTGATTAAACGGATCATATTTTGGTGTAATAATTTGTTCCCCAACACCATAATTAAAAGGCAAATTTATTCCCCATTTTTTAGGTAGTAATTTTCCGAGGTTTAGGTTTGTAACAATATCAAAAAGTTTTAAATCTTCCTTACTTCGTTCATTTGTTCCTTGCTCGAGTGATCCGAAACCAATAGTACTCATTTTGCCTGTTGCAGAAATAGTTGCTAAATCTGCTAAATTAGAATCCATAGTTACCACGGCAGCCATACCTCCTTTTTTTTCTATTCCTGCTAAACGTAGTTCGTTAAACCAAATTTCTCCTTTAATTCTTCCTGTGGTTTTGTTTTTAACACCTACCATTAGATTTCGGACAAACCCAAAATTTGGATTTCCTTTTATTCCTAATCTCAATTTATTTGGTTTTCCTGCTGCCGAAGGATCTAAAACCTCTTCGTTTTGATATTTTATTCCATCAGCATCGGCTATGATCGAATTATTTAGACCAAGTATTTTTAATTTTGTTAGAAGTGATAAATTTAAATCCATGTTGTTGTCTTCGGGCCAAATTTCTTCTGCGGACTGCGCTCCTTCTGCTGTTACTTTTAGCGGAATTTCTAC
>JAYUFL010000148.1:0-4121 GCA_043738745.1 Bacteroidota bacterium | reverse complement strand
ATTCTAACTTTAAAGCGGTGCAGAAACTAAACCGAAAATAATATCATTGAAATTGAAAAACTTAAATAAATAAAAAACCGCTCCGACAACAGCGGTTTTAAGCAATTGGAGATTTCGGTATTATTTGAAAGTTTAGTTATAAATTTAAACTTTAGTTATTATTAATTCTTTATCTTTCCAAAAGGTATTTCTTAAAGTATAATTTTCAGTACTTCCAAAGCAATATCCTTTTAGTTGTAATTTTTCAAAAAGATTTTCATTTATAGAATGCCCTTTTTTATCTTCTAATGTATTTAAAATAGTTATTTTACAATTATAATCTCCTTTTTTACACGCTTTTTTAATTTCTAAAATTGCGTTTTTATATAATATTTTAACCCTTGCTTTAAAAGTCTTTTCTAATGCTTTAGTTGCTTTCATATTTATTTTTTTCAACCCATAACCTCACATAACAAGTGTTTGGCAAAAAAGTGGGTTCGGTTATTAATTTAAACATTGTGTGTACTTGTTAAGTCTTGGCTCAATCGAAAGTTTTGGCTTGTCAATCCGCCACTTCTTAAAACCACAATCCGTTAACTGCCATTTTAGGAGAAATGAAACTCATCTTGACAAATCGTTTCTATTAAACCAATTCGCATTAAAGTTCTAAAACCAAAGTCACTCTGATTTAAAGTTTTAATTTGTTCGTAAATTTTTAGCCAATAATCTAAATTTTGTTTCATAATTTCAACCGATAATTCCGAAACAGTTATAAATATATCCCAAGATTGATTGTCGAAATTACTAATGTTTTCAATTACAAAATCCTGAAAAGATTTGTTACTTTCAAAATCACGATAAGCACAATTGCCAAGCGTAACTAATTGTTGTTTTAATTCCCAATTCATAATTATAATTTGTGAGTTAATAAATATTCAGAAATAATAAAATTAATCGATTGAATGTGTAGCCAAACTTCTTCTAACGGTTTATTATAAATTGAAGTTGGCATTGAATCATAGCAAATTGAAATAGGTTCTTTTTGAACTTGAACCAAATCATCCAAAAAATCTAAAAATTCTTTTTTCATAAAACATAAATAATCCTCACTTTAATATAGGTGGAGAAAATAACCTGTAAATAAAAAAACGGCAGTTAACAGCGGTTTGCAGAAATTCGGGCATTTGGCTTATTCGATGTTTGTTTTGTATCCGAAAGTTCAGTCATAATCTGAATGATTTGGCGTACTTTCCCCGAACTTCTGCAAGCCACAGAGCGTTATGTGAGATTGCTACGAAAACTCTAAACCACAAACATTGCATATTAAAAGATTGTTTCCGATATAACTTCTATACGCTCTTGGATGCAAACATTTGTCTTTAGAATAACGTTCCCAATTATCTGGTATTGGTTGATAAGCGGAATTATATCCAATATCGCCAACTTTTATTATTGTACCTTCAAATTCATATTCTTTGGTACATACAATCTTAAATGGTTGCTTATTTTTCATTTGATAATTTATTTAATTTAAAAAATATCAATTGAAGCATTATTACAATTGATGGTAAATAATCTTTGTTTATTGTCAAATAAATTACGATACAAAATAGTATTAAATTTGCAATAGATACGGCTAATTCTGATAAGTTTTTAAGCATAAAAATCTGTTTTAACAACCCACAACCTCACATAACACGTGTTTGGCAAAAGCTGGGCTTATGTGGTTCAATCAAGTTCTGTAATTCTATTAAGCTTCTGTTCATAATTTAAACTTTAGTAATTCTAATTCCAGCCTTCGCCAAGCACGGGAACGTTGTTCGAGATGCTACGAGACAACTTCATAATCAAGAATTAATTTCTTAATTTCTTTTTGAACTATTTGAAATTTATCATTTGTTTGAAAACTTGCAGGAGAATTATAAAGCCCATCGGTAACAAATGGAACACCCAAAACTCTACTAAAATCATTTTTAAAACCTAATTCTTCAACAATCCAAATCGAGCCACTATCACAAGCAACCGTGTGGAATTGATTTTCGTCAATAACAATAGTTGAACCAATTGGTAAATTGTAATCTTTAATAATTACATTGGTTTCGCCAATATAACTTAATCCATTACCGCCATTTAAAGGACTGTTATAATTAAATTCCGAAAGTTCAACCGTGTGTAAATCGACAATTTGACTTCTGAAAGCAACAAAATGATGAATATTCCCTTTAATAGTTGTTAATCTGATTGGGTAACGATGTGTGTGCAATTGCACTTCATAAGGTTGTAAATTTGAGTCTGAAATAAATACACGAGTAAGTTTTCCAAATTCAGTTCCACTTATTACAAGAGAAAATATTCCTTTATGATGCGTATCAGCCATAGAAAGATTCAAACTTTCTAAATTTGGGTTTTTCATACATACGCTAATCTGTTTAAGAAATTCTAATTTTGTCATAATATATTAATTTAAAATTATTAGTAAACAAAAGCACTTCCTGTAACAGCGGTTTTAAGAAATTGCGGGTTTAGTGATTAATTTAAACATTGTGTGTACTTTTGTGTTTTGGCTTCTTTATCCGCCACTTCTTAAAGCCACGAGACGTTGTGCTTCATTTTGTGAGAACCGAACTAAATACAAAGTTTAGTTTCAAATTCAGACAAAACAGAATCTAAAACGACTGCGTTTTCTCTTTCAATAATTTTTGTAAATCGCTGAATAAAATCGGCTGAAATAACATTAAAATTAATATTTGTGAATAGTCCACGTTTTTGTAATTCTTTGTAAATTTCCGAATCATCAAAATCCGACAATTCTTTTTCCTCATCTGAACAATCGCAGTCATCTTTAGTAATTAAATCAAATTCGTAAGAAGCGTATTCTTTTACAAAGTCTGGAATTAAATTCTTTAAAATTGTTTCTTGAAAATCCTTAAACTGAATTTGATGCGCTCGTTTTCTACGCGTTCTATCCCAAGCATTTTCGCCATCTATTTCTAAAAATATTGGGTCAAATATTTGAAGTAAATCTTCCGAATCATCGTTGTAAACGACTTTAGTAATGTAATTTTTCATAAAATATAAATATTAAGGTTAAAATAATTAGTGTTAAAAAAAACGAACGCACAACAGCGGTTTGGCGCAATTGGGGTTTTAGGCAAACTCATAGGTTGGTTTTGTACTTGTAATTTCGGTCTTTAATTTATACATTTGGCTAACCAAATCCCCAACTGACGCCAAGCCACGAGACGTTGTCGGACAGTTTCGAGCGACAGAAAACCGAAAGAAATAAAAATAATGAAAACAAGAACAAATGATAAAAGAATTCTTTGAAATTGAACCATCACAAAAAAATACTTTATTGTCTTTATTAGGAATTTCATTTCTATGTTTTTTGCAACTATATTTATTCAAAATAGAAATATTTGAAAATAACACTTTTGAAATCATTGGAATAAGTTTAGCATTAACTGTTTGTTGGTCAGTTTTGAATATTATTCCATTAGCACTTTTTGTAGTTTGTCAAACTAAAGAAGAGAATATGGACAATGTTAAGTATGGAAAAATAATTTTTACACTTGGCGTAATTGCTTTATGTTGGATTACATTATTAACTTACATAGCATATGAGTTCAAACTTTGTTTTAAAGAATTAATAAGACTTGGAATAACAGTATCTTTATTGCGAAGTGTATTTTGGTTTATATTCTCAACTTTACAAAACCAAAAAAAATCAAAAAATAAAAAGAAATAATTAAGGCTAAAATTGTAAAAATACAGTCTAAAATAATTAACTTTCTAAAAGACATAATAAATAATTTAAAAATTCTTTTCATTAAAACGGCTGAAAAGATAAACCGTATAAAAAAACGAACGCACAACAGCGGTTTTCGGCTTGATTTAATTATTCATTTTTAATTTTCTTATCACAAAGATAGGTTATTTTTATAAACGTGCAAATTTTTTAATGTTAATTTTTATAAAAATAGTAATTTTAACATTTTTAAAATAAAAAACCTCGAAATTTCTTTCGAGGTTAAACCTAAAAAATAGGGACACCGCTTTCGACTACATTCCATATGAATGCCGCGGCTCAACAAACTGGCACTACAGTTGCGTCACAGATTTCTTGGCGAACAAAATTGAGA
>JAYUFL010000147.1:0-4137 GCA_043738745.1 Bacteroidota bacterium | reverse complement strand
AATTAGAAATATCGGCAATTCCAGCCGTTAAAAAATCTGGGTAAATTGTGAATGGTTTTCCTTTCAAGATTTTTATCGAAGCATCGATTAATTCATTGAAATTGTGAGGCAAAACTTTTGTCGAAAGACCAACCGCAATTCCCTCGGCTCCAGAGGCCAACAATAGTGGGAATTTTACGGGCAAATTATTCGGCTCAGCACGACGACCATCGTAGGAAACGCCCCAATCGGTGATTTTTGGGCTGTAAATAACCTCCAAAGCAAATTTTGACAATCGGGCCTCTATATATCGAGATGCTGCTGCACCATCGCCAGTGAGAATATTTCCCCAGTTTCCTTGGCAATCTATGAGTAATTCTTTTTGACCAATTTGCACCATAGCATCGCCAATACTTTGGTCGCCGTGCGGATGGTATTGCATGGTATGCCCAACAACATTGGCAACTTTGTTGTAACGACCGTCGTCTAATTCCTTGAGAGAATGCATAATACGACGTTGAACGGGTTTAAATCCGTCTTCAATCGCAGGAACGGCACGCTCCAAAATTACATATGATGCGTAGTCCAAAAACCAATCTTTGTACATTCCTGTAACTTTGGTTATGGTTTCTTCTGGATCTTCGTTGTTTTCGTAAAAATGTTCGCCTTCAAAATGTTGGGCTTCTACTTCCTGAATTTCTTCTTCGTTGGTAGAATTTTCATTTTGAATTTCTTCATTATCATTATTGATATCTTCTTCTTCGTCTTTCATTTAATTTTTTAAAAATTTCTTAAATTTTTAATTTGCCTCAATTTGATCTAATTCCACCTTCAAATTCTTGATGATAAAATCTTGGCGATCTGGAGTATTCTTTCCCATATAGAACGATAATAATTGCTCAATCGACGTGTTTTTATCCATCATTACAGGATCTAAACGAATGGTTTCGCCAATGAAATTCTTGAATTCGTCTGGCGAAATTTCTCCTAAACCTTTAAATCGAGTGATTTCTGGTTTTGGTTTCAATTTTTCGATGGCATCTTTTCGTTCTTGTTCCGAATAGCAATAAATGGTTTCCTTTTTATTTCGAACTCTAAAAAGTGGCGTTTGTAAAATGTATAAATGTCCTTCTTTTATTAATTCTGGAAAAAATTGCAAGAAAAAAGTAATCAATAAAAGTCTGATGTGCATTCCATCGACGTCGGCATCGGTAGCGATAACAATGTTGTTGTAACGCAAATCTTCCATCGATTCTTCAATATCTAAAGCGGCTTGCAAAAGGTTGAATTCTTCGTTTTCATAAACAATTTTTTTGCTCATTCCATACGAATTCAAAGGCTTTCCACGAAGACTAAAAACCGCTTGCGTATTGACATCACGAGACTTAGTTATCGATCCCGAAGCCGAATCTCCCTCGGTTATAAACATGGTAGATTCAAGATAACGAACATTTTTAGAATCTGTCAAATGCACTCTGCAATCACGCAATTTCTTGTTGTGTAAACTCGATTTTTTAGCACGATCTTTGGCTAATTTACGAATACCCGAAAGTTCTTTTCGTTCGCGTTCGGCTTGCAAAATTTTCCGCAAAAGAGCATCTGCAGTTGCTGGATTTTTGTGTAAAAAACTGTCTAATTTATTTTTCACAAAATCATTTACAAAAGTACGAACCGATGGCATTCCTGGATCAGAACCCATATCGGTTGAACCTAATTTTGTTTTGGTTTGTGACTCAAAAACAGGTTCCATAACTTTTACGGAAATGGCAGTAACTATAGATTTTCGAACGTCTGATGCTTCGAAAGGTTTGTTATAATATTCTCTAATAGTTTTAACAATCGCCTCGCGATAAGCCGCCAAATGCGTTCCTCCTTGTGTGGTATTTTGTCCGTTTACAAACGAATGATATTCTTCTGAGTACTGCGTTTTGCTGTGTGTTAAAGCGATTTCGATGTCGTCGCCTTTCAAGTGAATTATAGGATATTCGAGATCATCGGCGTGAATGGTTTCTTCTAATAAATCTCGCAATCCGTTTTCTGAATAGTATTTTTCGCCATTGAAAAGTATCGTTAAACCATTGTTTAAGTAACAATAATTTTTGAGCATTTTGATTACATATTCGTATCGGAATTTGTAATTTTTGAAAATGGCTTCATCCGGAATAAACGTTACTTTGGTTCCTTTTCGTTTGGTGGTTTCGATGATTTCTTCGTCTAAAACCAAGTTTCCAGCCGAAAATTCTGCACCTTTTTGTTTGTCATCTCGAACGGATTCTACTCTAAAATAATTCGAAAGTGCGTTTACGGCTTTTGTTCCAACACCATTTAAACCAACTGATTTTTTGAAGGCTAACGAATCGTATTTTCCACCCGTATTCATTTTAGAAACTACGTCGATGACTTTTCCAAGCGGAATGCCGCGACCATAATCTCGAACGGATACGGTTTTATCTTTTATGGTTACTTCGATGTTTTTTCCTGCACCCATAACAAATTCATCGATGCAATTGTCGAGCACTTCCTTGAGTAAAATGTAAATCCCATCGTCGGGCGAAGATCCATCACCGAGTTTCCCGATATACATTCCGGGACGCATGCGGATGTGCTCTTTCCAGTCGAGTGAGCGTATATTGTCTTCGTCGTATTTTGTGGTTTCGTCTGACATTTTAAATTATTCCTATTTAACTTTGTTGGGTTCAGACAAAACTATTCGCTTAGTCTTCGGTTGTGCAATGTAGTGAAAATCGTTTTGTTTTAAAATAGGGATTTATAGAAGTTATTAAGAATGTTTTTGACAATTTCAAAAATAGTTTAGAAGGTTTATAAGTTTATAAATTCAATTGTGCGATCAGGGTTAAAATTTTAAGGTTAGAACTGCTTTAATCACAAAAAAACCACTCAAGAAATTGAGTGGTTTTGAAAATTTATATGGGATTGCTCCGTTCCTCGCAACAATTAAACGTTGAAACGGAAATGCATTACATCGCCATCTTTTACGATATATTCCTTGCCTTCGACTTTGAATTTTCCTGCTTCTTTGGCTTTTGCCTCGGTACCATAATGCACGTAATCATCGTACGAAATAACTTCGGCGCGGATGAATCCTTTTTCGAAATCGGTGTGGATAACTCCAGCGGCTTGTGGCGCAGTGTCTCCAATATTTATGGTCCAAGCGCGAACTTCCTTTACTCCAGCCGTGAAATAGGTTTGTTGTTTTAATAATTTATAAGCAGCACGAATTAGAACTGATGCTCCAGGTTCTGAAAGTCCCATATCTTCAAGAAAAACTTGGCGTTCTTCGTAGGTTTCTAATTCGGTAATATCGGCTTCGGTTCCAACGGCAAGAACAATAACTTCGGCGTTTTCGTCTTTTACTAATTCGCGAACTTGATCTACATAAGCGTTTCCTGTTGCTGCAGAATTTTCATCGACATTACAAACGTACAAAACTGGTTTTGAAGTAATTAATTGAAAAGATTCGAATAATTCTTCTTCTTCAAATCCTTTTGGCTCGATAGTTCTTGCTGATTTGGCTTGAAGCAAAGTTTCGCGAATTCGGTTTAATAATCCTTCTTCGAGTTGGGCTTCTTTATTTCCGGTTTTGGCCGCGCGTTTTACTTTTTCTAAACGTTTTTCGACTGTTTCGAGATCTTTTAATTGCAATTCGATATCAATCGTTTCTTTGTCACGAATTGGATTTACATTTCCATCTACGTGAATAATATTGTCGTTATCAAAACAACGTAAAACATGAATTATGGCATTGCATTCGCGGATATTTCCAAGAAATTGATTTCCTAAACCCTCGCCTTTGCTGGCTCCTTTTACCAATCCTGCAATATCTACAATATCTACAGTTGCCATTTGCACGCGTTCTGGTTTTACCAATTCTTCGAGTTTTGCCATTCGAGAATCGGGAACGTTTACAACTCCAATATTTGGCTCGATAGTACAAAACGGAAAGTTGGCACTTTGCGCTTTGGCATTAGATAAACAATTGAACAAAGTTGATTTTCCTACGTTTGGTAATCCTACAATTCCTGCTTTCATTATATGTATTGTTTTTTAAAGTCTGCAAATATAGTTTTATTTAATGGAAGTTAAAACTGAAATTCTTAGAAAAAAGCAGACAAATTTTTATAACCACTATGCTACTGG
>JAYUFL010000146.1:0-11434 GCA_043738745.1 Bacteroidota bacterium | reverse complement strand
AGAATTATTGGATTTCGAAACTAGTTGGTTTTGAGCATCCTTTTTTGAACCAAGTTCTTGATGATTTATTGGATTTGAAAAATGATTATTCGATAACCGAATTAGCAAAGAAATATAATATAAGTAGACAAAATTTGAATAAGCATTTTGAAAATCATTTGTGCAAATCGCCTTCAGATTTCAAAAAAATTCAACGTTTTCGTGATGCTTTAAAAAATCGAATTAATAAAAACTCCAATGAAAACTTGACTTCTTTGAGTTACGATATGCTTTTTTATGACCAATCCCATTTGATTAAAGATTTTAAGTCATTAACAGGTTTAACTCCAAAAAAATTCTTCAAAAATATTTCTTCGCAAGATGAAGAAACTAAAAAATGGAGAAAAGATTAATTTTTTAAAACATTATTTTACTTAAATTCACAGATTAATACTAAATTCGTGAATCTAGGTTTTTTAATCAGGATACTCTATTAATTCTTTATAATCTAAATTAGATATTAAGCGTGTAAAAATTTCTTTCATTTCAAAACAAATTTTCCAATTTATTAGAAATCCTTCACCTTCCATAAAAAAATCTTTTCCTTTTTCAAAAAGGAATCTATACCCAAAATATTCTGCTTCATATCTATCTTTACTATAAATTCCATTATTGTGTGATAAGCAATTTCTATATTCTGATATAAACTCTATAAATTTTATATCATTAACTTTATTTTCTTTACTGTAAACATTATTTATTAAATATCTAAACTTCCTTACTAAAGGAATAAATGTTGATTTTAATATATTTTCTTCTATAATACTATTTGCTACTTCATTCAATTTTAGCTTATTAATTTTTTTTAAATAAGATAAATTCATATCTAAAATTATTTTTCTTTTATCTGATTCGGTTGCAATTTTCTCGAAGATTAAATTTATACAAGTTTCAAAAGAAGAAAAACTGCTTAAAATTAAATTTCCATTTAATTTTCTTTGATATGCCTCTTTGGGTTTACTGTCTTGTATGAAAAATAATTTTTCTATATGATTTTTTTTAAATTCATTTAAATTCTGATTAATATACAACTTATAAATTTCTTTTGAATCAACTTCTTCAAAGAAAAAAAGCATATTCCAGCCTAAATAATACTGATTTATTGTATTCTGAAATAATCCATAGAAATAATATCTAACATCATTTTTTTTAAAATTAATATCAGAACTTAACTTCTCTACTTCAAAAGGAATATTTGCAACATCAAATTTTAACTTATCTAATATTTCTATTTTTGTCATTTATAATCATTTATATTTAAAACAAATTTAATCTTTTATAAGGATAATTCAAAAATGTCATTAAATTTACAATCTCAATTTTTTGACAACGATTTCATCAATTGAGTGATCTTATGGAAAACAAAAAAAAAGTAGCATTCTACACTTTAGGTTGTAAACTCAATTTCTCGGAAACTTCTACCATTGCCAGAAATTTTACCGAAGAAGGATTTGATAGAGTTGATTTTGAAGAAGTTGCAGATATTTACGTAATCAATACGTGTTCGGTTACCGAAAATGCCGATAAACAATTCAAACAAGTTGTGCGAAAAGCAATGAAACTCAACGACAAAGCTTTTGTTGCCGCAATTGGTTGTTACGCTCAACTAAAACCAGAGGAATTAGCATCTGTAGATGGCGTTGATCTAGTTTTGGGCGCTACCGAAAAATTTAAAATCACAGATTATTTAAACGATTTGTCCAAAAACGATTTTGGCGAAGTACATTCTTGCGAAATTTCCGAAGCCGATTTTTACGTAGGAAGTTACTCCATTGGCGATAGAACCCGAGCCTTTTTGAAGGTTCAAGACGGTTGCGATTACAAATGTACGTATTGCACTATTCCTTTGGCACGAGGAATTTCTAGGTCGGATGCTTTAGAAAATGTTCTGAAAAATGCCAAAGAAATCTCCGAGCAAAACATCAAAGAAATTGTTTTAACGGGCGTAAATATTGGTGATTATGGCAAAGGCGAATTCGGAAACAAAAAACACGAACATACTTTTCTGGAATTGGTTCAAGAATTAGATAAAATTGAGGGCATCGAAAGATTACGAATTTCATCGATCGAACCCAATTTATTGAAAAATGAAACGATAAAATTTGTCTCCAAAAGTCGAACATTTGTGCCGCATTTTCATATTCCTTTACAATCAGGAAGTAATGAAATTTTGAAATTAATGAAACGCCGATATCAAAAAGAAATTTATGTGGAACGCGTTAATAAAATCCGAGAAGTAATGCCTCACGCTTGTATTGGCGTTGATGTAATTGTTGGTTTTCCTGGCGAAACAGATGAATTTTTCTTGGAAACTTATAATTTTTTGAATGAATTAGATATATCGTATTTGCATGTTTTTACGTATTCCGAACGCGATAATACCGAAGCAGCATTGATGAAAAACATAATTCCTGCAAATGTTCGTTCTAAAAGAAGCAAAATGTTACGGGGTTTATCAGTCAAAAAACGTCGTGCTTTTTACGAATCTCAAATTGGTACAAACCGAACTGTTTTGTTCGAATCTGAAAATAAAGAAGGCTACATTCACGGATTTACCGAAAATTATGTGAAAGTAAAAACGCCTTGGAATCCAGAATTGGTCAATACTTTGCAAGAAATAAATCTAACAAAAATTGATGACGACGGAAGTGTGAGAATGGAATTTCTTTTAGTCGAAAATTAAAAACATAAAAAAGCCTGATAATATTCGAAAATGTATCAGGCTTTTTTATTGAAAATATTGTTATTAAATCTTGATTCCTGGAGGTAATAAATCGGAATAGGTTTTATTTTTTCTGAAAAAAAGAGCAATTTTAGGTAAAATAGGAACCACTTTTAGTTTGCGTTCGTAAGCGATTTCCATAATATTTTTTAGCAAATCATTTATAAAATCTTCATCATCAAATTTCTCTGGGACATTTATTTTTGTCAAGAAAATTTTTTTCTCTTGAAATGAATATTCTACCGAAATCAATTTCTCATCTACTAATGTTTCAAATTGTCTAGAAAAAGTATTGTCTTTGATTTCCATAATTGTTTGCGACTCCAAAATTAGTTGGGGGTCATAGGAACTTCTACCAAAAGTATTTTTGTAACCAAACTTTTGGATTGATTTATTTTTATGTCAAATGCTTCACTATCAGTAATTCCCATTGCATCTCGTTGGTTTAGGATTTCATTATTGATTTCGATTTCGCCTTCAATCAAAAAAACATAAACTCCATTTCCGGGAATATTTATTTTATAATTTATAGATTTTCCGCTTTCGAAAACGCCTAAACTAAAAAATGTTTGCTGATAAACCCAAAGTGCATTTCCGTCATTCTTATCTTCTGGCGAAACTACATTTACAAAGGTATTGATTTTACTTTCTAAATCGAATGATTTTTGGTCATATCTTGGCGTAACATTCTCTTTTTCAGGGAAAACCCAAAGTTGTAATGTTTTTGCTTGGTTGTGCGCACTCGCATTCATTTCCGAATGCTCAATGCCAGTTCCCGCACTCATAACTTGCACTTCACCAAACCCAATTACGCCTTCGTTTCCCATGCTGTCGCGATGTTTCAAACCGCCTTCTAGTGGAATTGTGATAATTTCCATGTTTTCGTGCGGATGCGTACCAAAGCCCATTCCTGCTGCGATCGTATCGTCATTAAGAACGCGAAGCATTCCGAATTGTACTTTTTTTGGATTGAAATAATTTCCGAACGAAAATGAAAAATTTGCTTTTAGCCAACCAAAATCTGCAATTCCTCTTTCGGTCGATTTGTATATTTGTGTTGTCATAATTTAATATTAATTTTAATATCGGAATTAAGTT
The DNA here is from genome assembly GCA_043738745.1 of Bacteroidota bacterium. GTDB lineage: Bacteria > Bacteroidota > Bacteroidia > Flavobacteriales > Flavobacteriaceae > Flavobacterium. The sequence continues at coordinate 7,575 of JAYUFL010000146.1, read as the reverse complement.
TATTGCAATAAAACTTCTATTTTTATACAAATTTCGGTAATATTAAATAAGAAAACTATTTTTTAAATTACAAATATTCAAATGACTAAAATTCCTGTTTATTTTATGCCTGGTTTGGCAGCAAGTTCTACTATTTTCGAAAAAATAAAATTGCCAGAAGATCAATTCGAGATGTTTTATCTGGATTGGTTTTTGCCCGAATTAAATGAAAGTTTAACGAATTACGCAAAACGAATGTCTAAATTTGTAAAACATGAAAATGCGGTTTTAATAGGCGTTTCCTTTGGTGGAATTTTGGTTCAGGAAATGGTACAATTTTTAGATTTGAGGAAACTAATTATTATTTCTAGCGTAAAATCTAATGCAGAATTACCACAACGAATGAAAATTGCAAAAACCACAAAAGCCTATAAATTATTACCAACTAGTTTATTAAAAAATCTCGATGCTTTGGCAAAATATGCTTTTGGAACCATTATTAAAGATCGAGTTGAGTTATATAAAAAATTTCTTACAATGAATGACAAAATCTATTTGGATTGGGCAATTGAACAAGTAGTTTGCTGGGAAAGAACCGAAATAGATTCTAAAGTAATACATATTCATGGCGATAACGACAGCGTTTTTCCGGCACAAAATATCAAGAATTTTGTGAATGTAAAATCGGGAACGCACATCATGATTATTAATAGATACAAATGGTTTAACGAAAATTTGCCTAAAATAATTTTAGAATAACTTATAGAAAACAAATTCTATTATCTAAATTTACAAAAAATACAGTATCAAAAAATGTTAAAGAAAATAAGCATAATTGCAACCCTGGTTTGCATAAGTGGATTTTTAATTTTTGCGGTTTCAAACCCAAATAAAAAGCAATATATAGATCCAAAATTAGATTATGCTTTCCCCGAAAAAGCAGATTTTTGTGGAGAAGTTGTGCCGTTGCAAATTATTGACGTAAAAGAAAGATTGGATAGAGAATTGGTAACAAACATTAACCTCCATGGCTCCACAATCTTAATTTTAAAACGTGCTAATAGAGTTTTCCCTGTTATTGAACCAATTTTGAAAAAAAACGGAGTTCCAGATGATTTTAAATACCTTGCAGTAATCGAAAGTGGATTAATTAATGCTACATCACCATCTGGAGCAAAAGGAGTTTGGCAGTTTATGCCCGACACGGCTCGCGAAAAAGGTATGGAACTGACCGATTTTGTTGATGAAAGATACAATCTCGAAAAATCGACCGAAGCCGCTTGTCAATTTTTTATAACAGCCAAAAACAAATTAGGTTCTTGGTCGTTAGCAGCAGCCTCCTACAATGGAGGAATGAGTGGAATTGCAAAGCAAATAGAATTTCAAAAAGTTACAAATTTCTATGATTTACTTTTGATTGAAGAAACGCATCGCTATGTTTTTAGGATTCTTGCCCTGAAAGAAATCATGAAAAACCCAATTTTATATGGCTATGATATTTCAAAAATTGAATTATATCCGACGATCGAAACCAAAAAAATTCAAGTAGATTCCACAATTACAGATTTAGCCATTTTTGCAAAAACACAAGGTGTGAACTACAAAACCCTAAAGATTTATAATCCATGGCTTCGAGACAGAAAATTAGACAATAAACTAAAAAAAGTATATCAATTAGAAATTCCACTCAAAGGATTTGAATAAAAAACATAAAAAAGCCATCAAAATTGATGGCTTTTTTATGTTTTTAAATCTAATTTTTTAGAATTTAGAATCGTAAATCACAAATCCTATATTTTTTTCATTTGATCTTTCATCATTTTAATTTGATCTTTCAACATGCCTTGTTTATCTAATTTTTTAACTTCCGCGATTAAATTCGTAGCCTCTAGTTTTCTTCTGCGAGAAAGCGCCACGCCAGCAAGATTCAATTTCGCAACAGCCAAATCCATATCCATTGATAAACCTAAAGAAATTGCCTTCTTAAAATATTTTTCAGCCTGAACCAAGTTCGTTTGAGACAACATTATTCCGTGCAAATAATTGAAGTAACCTTGTTGTTTCTGCACCAAAGCCGTTTCTGGATTTTTAATCTTTGCTAGCCAAGCCGTTGCGCCAGCAAAATCTTGTTTTCGTAACTTTAAGAAAGCCAATAAAATAAGTTCGTTCTTAAAATAAAGAAATATTGGAATCAAAGACAATAAAATCAAGAAAATTCCATTCCCAATTTCGCCTTCAGTAAATCTCCAAACACTTAAAACGAGTAACAATCCTGCTATAATTAGTTTAATATTTCTGTGAAACATGTTTTTTATTTATAATGAAATGCAAATATAGTAAAACGTTTTCAAAATAATTTATAAAACTACTTGCTAGAAAAAAAAACCTTTGTATATTTGCACTCGATTAAAAAAGGATTTAGTCCGCGAATTATTAAAAATCAGATTTAAACATACACAAAATGAGCAAAAGAACGTTCCAACCATCGAAAAGAAAAAGAAGAAACAAACACGGATTCATGGACAGAATGGCTTCTGCAAACGGACGTAAAGTACTAGCACGTCGTCGTGCAAAAGGACGTCACAAACTGACAGTATCTTCTGAACCAAGACACAAAAAATAATGATTAGTAATAATCAATATAAAGCCGTTACTATTTTTAGTAACGGCTTTTTTTATAGCTTGTTCATAAATAATAATAATTTTTAGGAGCTATTTCCCGCTATTCGTTGCAATCTTTTATAATTTTGTCTCCTTCGACAAGCTCAGGATGACAAAATTATAAAAGGATTTCCACTGCTATCGGGGCTAAAAAACAAAACAACAACAAAAAACAACTAACTACAAAACCTTTAAAGCATAAAGGCAACTTTAAGCTTTAAACTTTAAACTACAAAAATGCCAAAAGACAATTCCATAAAATCGGTTTTAATAATAGGTTCAGGACCAATCGTAATCGGGCAAGCCTGCGAATTTGATTATGCAGGTTCACAATCAGCACGTTCCATTCGCGAAGAAGGAATTGAAGTAATCTTGATAAACTCCAATCCAGCAACAATAATGACCGATCCATCCATGGCGGATCATGTTTATTTGTTGCCATTGACGACCAAATCGATAATTCAAATCCTGAAAGAACATCCACAAATAGACTCTGTTTTGCCAACAATGGGCGGACAAACCGCATTAAACCTTTGTTTAGAAGCCGATGAAAAAGGAATCTGGAAAGACTTTAATGTCAAAATGATTGGTGTTGATGTAAATGCGATTAATATTACCGAAGATAGAGACCAATTCAAAAACTTGCTTAAAAAAATTGGAGTACCATCGGCTCCTGCAGAAATTTGTACATCGATGCTTCGTGGAAAAGAGATTGCACAAGAATTTGGGTTTCCGTTAGTCATTCGACCATCATTCACATTAGGTGGAACTGGAGCAGCAATTGTTTATAAAAAAGAAGATTTTGCTGAAAAATTGACTTATGGTTTAGAAATGTCTCCTATTCACGAAGTGCTGATAGACAAGGCATTAATGGGTTGGAAAGAATATGAATTGGAACTTTTGCGTGACAAAAACGACAATGTTGTCATTATTTGTTCTATCGAAAATATGGATCCAATGGGAATTCATACTGGCGATTCAATTACGGTTGCACCTGCAATGACATTATCGGACACTACTTTTCAAAAAATGCGAGATTATGCCATTTTAATGATGCGTTCCATTGGTAATTTTGCCGGAGGTTGTAATGTGCAATTTGCAGTTTCGCCCGACGAAAAAGAAGATATTGTCGCCATCGAAATCAATCCTAGAGTTTCACGTTCATCGGCATTAGCCTCAAAAGCAACAGGTTATCCTATTGCGAAAATTGCTTCTAAATTGGCTTTGGGTTATAATTTGAACGAATTGCCAAATCAAATTACCAAATCAACTTCGGCACTTTTTGAACCCACTTTAGATTATGTAATTGTAAAAATTCCTCGTTGGAATTTCGATAAATTCGAAGGAGCAGACAGAACTTTAGGACTCCAAATGAAATCGGTTGGTGAAGTTATGGGCATTGGTCGTTCGTTTCAAGAGGCATTGCATAAAGCAACGCAATCGCTTGAAATTAAAAGAAATGGGTTAGGAGCAGATGGAAAAGGTTATAAAAATTACGAGCAAATTATCGAAAAACTAACCTACGCAAGTTGGGATCGCGTTTTTGTCATTTATGATGCTATTGCAATGGGAATTCCGTTGTCACGAATTCACGAAATCACAAAAATCGATATGTGGTTCTTGAAACAATACGAAGAATTATATACATTAGAAAAAGAAATTTCTAAATTCAAAATCGATACTTTGCCAAAAGATTTATTGCTCGAAGCCAAGCAAAAAGGTTTCGCTGACAGACAAATTGCACACATGATGGGTTGTTTGGAAAGTCAGGTTTATAAACTTCGAGAAGATATGAATATCAATCGAGTTTATAAATTGGTAGATACTTGTGCAGCTGAATTCAAAGCATTGACACCTTATTATTACTCGACGTTTGAAGCCGAAATTGAAAAACCTAACGGAGAAAAATACGTTCATAACGAAAGCATTGTAACTAACAAAAAGAAAGTTGTTGTATTAGGTTCTGGTCCAAATAGAATCGGGCAAGGAATAGAATTTGATTATTCTTGTGTTCACGGTGTTTTGGCCGCCAAAGAATGTGGTTACGAAACCATCATGATAAATTGCAACCCCGAAACGGTTTCAACCGATTTTGATACCGCTGATAAATTGTATTTCGAGCCAGTTTTTTGGGAACATATTTACGATATTATACGTCACGAAAAACCCGAAGGTGTTATCGTGCAATTGGGTGGACAAACTGCTTTGAAATTAGCAGAGAAATTATCTAAATACGGAATCAAAATTCTAGGAACCTCTTTTGACGCTTTGGATTTAGCCGAAGATAGAGGACGATTTTCTGAATTATTAACCGAACTTAAAATTCCGTTTCCACAATTCGGAATTGCAGAAAACGCTGATCAAGCAAGTGCTTTGGCAGATGTTTTGGATTTTCCGTTACTCGTTCGACCATCGTATGTTTTGGGCGGACAAGGAATGAAAATTGTCATTAATAAACAAGAACTCGAAGAACACGTTATTGATTTGTTAAAAAATATTCCAGGAAACAAATTGTTGTTAGACCATTATTTGGATGGCGCAATCGAAGCCGAAGCCGATGCTATTTGCGATGGTGAAAATGTGTATATCATTGGTATAATGGAACATATTGAACCTTGCGGAATCCATTCTGGAGATTCGAATGCAACTTTGCCACCGTTCAATTTGGGCGAATTTGTAATGCAACAAATAAAAGATCATACCAAACAAATTGCTTTGGCATTAAGAACCGTTGGATTAATCAACATTCAATTTGCCATAAAAGAAGATACGGTTTATATTATAGAAGCCAACCCTAGAGCATCAAGAACGGTTCCGTTTATTGCAAAAGCCTATGGAGAACCTTATGTAAATTATGCTACAAAAGTAATGCTTGGTGAAAATAAAGTAACCGATTTTACTTTTAATCCGCAACTTAAAGGATATGCAATTAAGCAACCGGTTTTCTCGTTTAGTAAATTCCAAAATGTGAACAAAGCATTAGGTCCAGAAATGAAATCAACTGGCGAAAGCATCTTGTTTATTGATGATTTAAAAGATGATCAGTTTTACGAGTTATATTCTCGACGAAAAATGTATTTGAGTAAGTAGGAATTTTATATTTCGATTATTATATAATTGAATTAAGAATTTATATAAATGATTCTATTCAATTTTTAAATTCAATATTGCGTTTCTAATCAATTCATAATGTTCCCAAGGTATAAAATGGTTGGCATTTTCTATCGGAATTACAGTCATAGATTTTGCATTTACAAACTCCTTTTTTATAAATGCAACATTAGAAAATGGCACTAATGGGTCTTTTGTACCGTGTATAACCGTAACATCAGAAATAATGTTTTTAAGGTTTGGTTTCATTGCTATTAAATCTTTTTTGAGCCACCAAAGTTCGTCATTTGCTGGTCGTAATGCCCCAGGAATTAAATATCGCAAATGAAATGCTTTGATTATTGGACGCCATTTTTCGGGGGTTTCTGCACTTGGATCTATGGCTCCTGCAAGAATCACCAAATTAGAAAATAACTTAGGATTATCGACTGCCAACTTTGTAACAACCGGCCCACCCATAGAATGACCTACCAAAATAATTGGTTTTTTGTTGTCTATAGATTTTATGAATGTACTAATGCTTTCGGATTGTGTCTCTAGATTTTGGGCTTTTCTAAAATTGCTATACCCAAATCCGGGTCTGTCAATAGCAATCATTCTGTATTTTTTGAGTAGCAAAGTATCTTTTAGATAATCTTTGTAAGCATCCCAACTTCCTGGCGAACCGTGAACAAAAATAATGGTAGGATTGTTTTCATTTCCTGTTTGAATATAATGTATTTTATTTTTTCCATCAATAAACGACTTATCAATATAAGTTTTTGAATTTTCAAAAAATACTTTTGTTTTCTTTGTACTTGTTCGCATCATTACACAAGACTGACAAACCAATAAATAAACAATTAATATTGAAACTATTGTTACTCGATTTTTGATGTTTATTTTAAAAATCATTAGTTTTTGAATTTATAGAAAAAGGCTCGGATAAAAAACCTGAACCTTTTTAAGTTTTATTTTATTTTGTTGTAAAAAACGTAAGATACTATTAGAATAACCAAAAACACTATTGGTGCAATTGCTACAGCAATTGCATCACCACTAGAAATATGGGCAATAAAAGCCGATATAAATGTGAGTCCAAAACCAAAGTATGCAAATTCTTTGATTTTTGATGGAATCATTGGCAATAGCAATGCAATAACGCCAAGTATTTTGGCAATACCAAGTTCTACTCTAAAATAATCTGGAAATCCTAAATGTACAAATGCGTTTTTCATATCTGGATTTGTAAAATATCCAATGGCACTAAAAACCATCATTACAGATACTAACCCTGTTGTAACCCAATAAATTATTTTGTCTTTTTTCATCTTATTTGTTTTTAGTTACTGGTACCGAAAAATCTATTTTAATTTCGTTAGAAACTTTTTTAGAAATTCCTTCCATGGTTCCAACTTTAAAATCCATTCTGTTTACTGTAAAATTACCTTTAAAAATATTGTTCGTAAAAGTAAACGGAATTGTGATTTCTTTTTCAACACCGTGAATATTTAATATACCCTCAACAGTATAACCATTTGTAGTTTTAGAAAATTTGGAAGATTTAAAACTAATGTTTGGGTATTTTTCGGCATCAAACCACTTGTCGCTTCTGGCGTGGCGGTTTTTCAGAAAGTTTCCTGTTGCAATAGATTCTACTTCTACAAGTAACGAAAATTTTGAAGTTGGCAATTCGTTTTCATCAAAAGCAACTTCGCCTTTAAATTTTTCAAAAACACCTTTTAAGTCAGTTCCTACAAAGTGGATATTGTAGTTGTCATTAATTTTCCAATTGGTGTTGTAGATTGTAAATGCAGAAAGCAAAACCATTGCTCCAATTAGTAC
>JAYUFL010000145.1:0-4184 GCA_043738745.1 Bacteroidota bacterium | reverse complement strand
ATGACTGTGCACAAAGAGTAAAAGAAATTCTTCAAAAATACAAACAATTGCAAGATATTATTGCAATTCTTGGAATGGAAGAACTTTCGGAAGATGATAAATTAGCAGTTTCGCGCGCACGTCGTGTACAACGTTTCTTATCACAACCTTTCCATGTTGCAGAACAATTTACAGGTCTCAAAGGAGTTTTAGTTGATATTAAAGATACCATCAAAGGATTTAACATGATTATTGATGGAGAATTAGATCATTTGCCTGAAGCGGCTTTCAACCTTAAGGGTACAATCGAAGACGCTATCGAAGCAGGAGAAAAAATGTTGGCAGAAGCATAAAATATAATTATGAATTGTGAATTATGAATTATGAATTGAGCATTGCTTACATAATTTATAATTCATAATTCATAGTTCATAACTCAAAAAGTATGATTTTAGAAATAGTATCACCAGAAGCATCATTATTTAAAGGAGAAGCAATCTCCATATCACTTCCAGGAGTTGATGGTAGTTTTCAAATTTTGAACAATCACGCTCCGATAGTTTCTATTTTAAAACAAGGAACGATAAAAATTACCGCTCCAAATTTTAAATTAAATAAAGAAATAACGAGTAGATTTACAAAAACAAACGATCAAAACTATTCTTTAGAAATTTCATCTGGAACAATCGAAATGAAAGACAATAAAGTAATTGTTTTAGTAGATTAGAATAATTTTAAATAAAAACTAAAAAGCCAAGCATTATTGTTTGGCTTTTTTTTATTTTTGATAAATGAACAATTTCCCAAAAAATCTAACCCAAAAACTCGAAACCCGTAAGCAAAACAATGCTTTTCGAGAGTTGCGATCGCAAAATAATTTAATCGATTTTTCATCAAATGATTATTTGAGGTTTTCTAAATCGGAAATTATTTTTGACGAAACGCATCAACTTTTATTAAATAAAAATATAAAAACAAACGGAGCAACGGGTTCTAGATTGCTTTCGGGAAATCATCAACTTTACGAAGAAACCGAGAAATGTATCGCCAATTTTCATCAATCGGAATCGGCATTAATTTTCAATTCGGGTTACGATGCCAATGTTGGCTTTTTTGGATCTGTTCCGCAGCGCAATGATATTATTTTGTACGACGAATTATGTCACGCCTCTATTCGCGACGGAATCCTGATAAGCAATGCCAAATCCTATAAATTTAATCATAACGATTATGAAGATTTAGAGAAACGACTTCAACATGCTCAGCCAAACAAATTTGGTCACACTGAGCCTGCCGAAGTGTATATTGTTACAGAATCTGTTTTTTCGATGGATGGCGATTGTCCAAACTTAGAGGAACTGATTCGGATTTCCAAAAAACACAAATGCCATTTAGTAATCGACGAGGCTCATGCTTTGGGCATTTTTGGAGAAAACGGGAGTGGATTAGTTCAGGAATATCAATATCAGGACAGCGTTTTTGCAAGAATTATGACTTTCGGAAAAGGGTTGGGCTGTCATGGCGCGGCGATTTTAGGAAGTCAAAATCTGAAAGATTATTTAATTAATTTTGCTCGAAGTTTTATATATACTACTGGGCTCTCGCCACATTCGGTTGCGACAATTTTGGTGGCTTATCAACATTTAGAAAAGGATAAAATTACCTTTCAGGAACTTCGAGAAAACATCAATCATTTTAATCAAGAAAAGCAACTATTGGGATTAAAACCAATTTTTGTCCGCAGTAAATCGGCCATTCAATCCGCCATTATTCCAGGAAACGAAAAAGTAAAAAACATTGCCAAACAACTTCAAGAAAATGGTTTCGATGTCAAAGCCATATTGTCGCCAACCGTTCCAGAAGGTCAAGAACGATTAAGGATTTGTTTGCACAGTTATAATTCTAGAGAAGAAATTTCGGAAGTTTTGAAGTTGTTGAGTAACTATATTTTTAGACACTGAGATTCACAGAGTAAAAAAAGATTCACGGAGAAAATATTTTTTATTTAGCCTCAAAAAACTTTGTGCATCTTTGTGTAAACTTCGTAAAACTCTGTGTTAGAGAATAAAATCCTTAAGTAAATATTATTAAATGTATTAAAGAGGATTTGTAATAGAAGATAAAATTATTATCGGATTTTGATGATAAATCAGAAACTAAAATAGTTATTTTTACAATAAATAGAAAGAGTAAAAAACCCGTTTAATCCGTGTCATCCATGGCAAAAATCATGAAACTATTTATAACAGGAATATCAACCGATGTAGGCAAAACAATTGCTGCTGGAATAATTGTCGAAGCACTCGAAGCCGATTATTGGAAACCAATCCAAGCGGGCGATCTAGACAATTCCGACAGTCATAAAATTAAATCTTACATATCAAACAATAAAACCGTAATTCACGAAAACAGTTATTTGTTAAATACTCCTGCAAGCCCACATTTAGCGGCACAAATCGATGGAATTACAATAGATTTGAAAAAAATAATTGAACCTAAAACTCAAAAAAACCTTGTAATAGAAGGCGCTGGAGGAATATTTGTTCCATTAAACGAAAACGATTGTGTATTAGATTTAATTCAGCCAGATTACAAAGTTATCTTGGTTTCTCGTCATTATTTGGGAAGCATCAATCATACTTTACTAACCATCGAAGCATTAAAATCTAGAAAAATAAACATTGCAGGAATCATTTTTTCTGGTGATGAAAATCAATCAACAGAAGCAATAATTCTAAATAAAACCAAAATTAATTGTATTGGAAGAATCAACCAAGAACCTTATTTCGATAAAAATGTAATTCTGGAATATGCCGATTTGTTTCGAGCAAATTTAGAAAGGCTTTAATAATTCTTTGGGTCTGATTTTTTAACCACATAGACACAATAGTATTTGTTGTTTATTAAGAGTTTAATAGATGTTTTACTTTTTACATAGACCAACTATGTGTAAAATAGTTGTATTTCTTTTTTTTATTTAATTAAAAATTAGAATTCTATATTTCTATGTGGTAAAAAAAGGAAATGAATCCATCTTCAAACTTAAAAGCAAAGAAACAACAACAAGATAAAATTTTCATAAAATCTTGCATCTTGCATATTGCTTCTTTTATCTTTACAAAATGAATTTATCCGAAAGAGACCAAAAACACAACTGGCATCCCTATACACAACACAAAACCGCGCAACTTCCTATTGCAATAACTCGTGGCGAAGGCGCACTTTTGTGGGACGAAAATGGCAAACAATATATCGATGCAATTGCTTCGTGGTGGGTCAATCCTTTTGGGCATTCCAATACATTTATTGCCGATGCCATTTACAAACAACTCACAACTCTTGAGCATGTTTTGTTTGGAGGATTTACGCATGAACCTGCCGTTTTGCTCTCGGAAAAACTAATAGAAATACTTCCAGAAAACCAACAAAAACTCTTTTTTTCCGATAATGGATCTACCGCTGTAGAAATTGCCATAAAAGTTGCCATGCAGTTTTTTTACAACAAAAACCAAAAACGAAGCACCATCATCGCTTTCGAAAATGCGTTTCACGGCGATACATTTGCCGCAATGGCAGCCAGCGGAATTTCATTTTTTACAGAAGCCTTTCAGGACGGAATGATCGATGTCGTCCGGATTCCTGTTCCAACAAAAGGTAATGAGCAAGCAAGTTTCAATGCTTTAAATGAGGTTATAAAAACCAAAAATTGCGCCGCTTTTATATTCGAGCCACTTGTGCAAGGTGCCGCAGGAATGGTCATGTACGAACCAGAATCGCTTGACGAATTGATTAAAATTTGCAAACAAAATCAAGTTTTTACGATCGCCGACGAAGTCATGACGGGTTTTGGAAAAACTGGAAAAACCTTTGCTTGCGATTATTTACAACAAAAACCAGACATGATGTGCCTTTCTAAAGCCTTAACTGGCGGCACAATTCCGATGGCAATTACCACATTTACTCAAGAAATTTATGATGGTTTTTATGATGACGATGTCAATAAAGCACTTTTTCATGGACATACATTTACAGCAAATCCAACGGGTTGCGCAGCGGCATTAGCAAGTTTAGCATTGCTGCAAACCCAAGAAATGCAGGACAATATCGCTAGAATAAACCAAAGCCATTTGCAATTCGAAAATAAAATAAAAAAGCATTCCAAAGTAAAAACCACTCGAGTTCTTGGAGTAATTTTTGCACTCGAG
>JAYUFL010000144.1:0-29941 GCA_043738745.1 Bacteroidota bacterium | reverse complement strand
TTTTCATAAACTACGGACTAAATTTGTATATACAAATATAATATTATTTTTTAGTTGTATATACAAATGTGTATTAAATTATTGTTAAAAAATCATTCTATATTTTATAGCAATTATATATACAAAATTGTATTTTTGAAAAAAAAATATAAAAATGAATTTATCTCAACAAGATTGGATTTCGAAATTAGAATCGGATAAAAATGGCGTAATACTAGATGTTCGAACCTCAGATGAATGCAAAGATGGTATAATTCCGAAGGCAATAAATATTGATATATATAAAAGTCAAGGATTTATATATCAAATCGAGGAACTAGACAAGTATAAAAACTACTATGTGTATTGCAAAGCGGGTGGTCGAAGCGAACAAGCATGCAATATAATGAACCAACTTGGGTTCGGAAACACGTACAACCTTGTAGGCGGAATGATGCAATGGAAAGGCAAAGTAGTTTTATCCTAATTTAGTTTACAATAAAAGAAAGTGTTTTTGATATTGAATTTTGTGATATTTTGCAAAAGTAAATCCCAGATTTTAATTCGTCCGTAATAATTATTTTAGTAATTAATCCAATTTCATTTTCAGAATATTGAATGGATTTTATTTCACGACCCGTTGTATCGAAAATCGAAATTAGTGTAATTTCGTTAGTTACAACGCTATAATTTAAATTCAATTCATTGTTTTTAATTGGATTTGGTACTATCGAAAAATTTAGTTTAGTAGAATCAAATTCAGAATTGGCTAACGGACTAGATGTTGCCAACCAAATTGTAGCATTCATAAGCAATCTTTGATGATTTCCGCTTGCATCTCCAGTGTAGCCATTATATAAAGTATCGCCAGTATCGCCAGTTCCATCATCTGGAACAGAACTATCACCAATTGCAACAACTTTACCTGCAAAAAAAGTAGCAGAGGCACACATGGCGTTTGTAATTCCTGCATTCGAAGAACCAGTAGTGTAAACTAAGCCCAAAGCACTACTATTCTGTGCAGTATTGAGTGTAATTGTTGTTCCGTTCGAATATTTAATTTGTGCAGCATTACCTGCAGAACCATGTAAAATTACATTTGTTGGCAAATTGGCAACGTTTGATGTTGTCTGTGAAATATTTGCATAATCAAAAGAAATTCCGAATGGATTGGTTTGCACTGTGTTGTTGGTCATTAAATCATTAAGGATATGCGGAGAGTCAATTCCATCGCTATTTCTATCAGAAACATCGTGGTCAGAAATAATAAATAATCCACCACCATTTTTTACAAAATTTATTATTGCTGTTTTCTCTGTAGCATTATATATAATGTTAGGTTCGTCGATTATAAATACTTTATAGTTTGATAAATCTTGAGTATTCGAAACATTTCCATACGTAATTTGTCCATTATAGGGTAATGTTTCGACGATATATCCTTGTTTAACACAATCGACAGCCCAAGCAGAAAGTGCACCATTCCAAAAATTTTCGGACGTAGATGCCGAAATTCCAGATTGTGCTGGGGTAGGAATTTGTTGTGGGTTCGATTCATTACCTCCAATTGATGCGGGTCCACCAGAAAAACTTAGATTATGCAAGTCAGCATCAATAATCCAATCTGCATTACTTGCCATTTGTGCTTTGGTTGCGTCGAAAAGAATTTTTGTTTGAGCATTAGAAGTAAAAAAAGAAACTAATATAGATAATAAAAATAATTTTGATTTCATGATATTTTTTTGCAAATGTATTCATAAAATCAAATAGTAAATGTTAACAAATTAAATTTTATTTGTTATCTTTTAATTTATTTTTTAAAAAACCGATTTGCTCTTTGTAAAAATCTAATTGTTCGGTTTTTAGTTTTAGTTTCTCTTCTAATAATTCTATTTTATCGGAATTTTCATCAATTGACTTGTATTCCGAACTCGATTCCGATATTTTTAATGTTTCTGGATTTAAATCAGTATACGAAACATATTGCATATTTAACCCAAATTCGGCATTAATTTTCTCTAGTTTTTGTAAAGTAATGTTTTTAGTACCTTTTTCCCAATGCTGAATGGTTCGAATTGTAACTCCTATATTATTGGCTAATTCGGTTTGAGTGATTCCTTTTTTTGTTCTTAATTCTTTAATATTTAACATAATAAAAATAAAATTCTTATTGACATGTAAAAAAGTACGTATTTATTTTTTTACACGAAATATAGTACATATATTTGTTTCGATTTACGAACAAAGTTATGAATAAAATTACAAAAAATTGAATGTATCTGATTTAATACTCGAAAAATTAATTAGCGATAAATCTTTTCGTTTAAAAACTGCTTTAGCACTAGGTGTTTCTGAAAGAAATGTTCAAATTTTGGCTTCAAAAAGAAGTGATAATCTTACAAAAGCAGCAGCAATACGATTTTTTAAAAGCACTGGTTTAAAAAACAAAGAAATTTTTGAATAAATAATATAATGGTTTTATTTAAAAAAAGTAAAACAAAAAAACCTTCCATTTCTGAAAGGTTTTCTAAAAAAAAATAACTAATTCAAAAAAACTCTAATTTTTAATCAATTTCATCGATTTTTCGTTCGAATCAATATCAAATGCTTTTACAATATAAATTCCGTTGTTTAAATCCTCAATGGAGTAGGGGTGATCCGCATCAAAACTACCTTTAAATAGTTTTACCAATTGTCCAGTAACTGAATAAATTTCGATTTTAGAAACCGAAACATCCAAACGGAAAGCGTTTGTCGTGGGATTTGGATACAATAAAATACTTTTTTGACTTACGAAAATTTCGTTAGAAAGTAATGAAGGTTTATTTCCATAAATTAGTGCTTGACCTGAGGGAATTGGTATACTAGCGTTCACATCGGTTACATTAATTGTTGTATTATCCATTAAATTATACCAAGTTCCAGTATATGGAAATGTTGGAATAATATTTAAATTCATTACCGAAAAATTGCAGAGCACTACAACATTTTTTAGTTGTGTGGTTGGAATGGAATTATCATAAATATAAATACGTTGTTTTACGTTGCTACCATCGGGGCTAAAAGTGTAATTACCTTCAAAAACAGGTTCGTTGATTTTTAGTGAAATCATTTTTGCCCAATCGTTGTATATTTTGGAACGTGTAGCATCGCCTAACCACTTGTTTGCCCATTGTGGCTGAGGTTTGGTAGTTAATTTGCAGTCGCCTGGAGTAGGGTCACTTTCGGTATTAACAGTTCCGTTATTGCAATCATAAATAGAGTTATTCATGCCTAAATCGGCAAAATGCCAAATCATTTTTGGGCCCGGAACCAAAATCGATGCGGCTCCAATGGCTGACATTCTATTTAGAGTATTTGTTAAATTTCCGTTTACAGGAAATGCTCCATTTCCATTTCCTGTGGTTAAAGCCGTGTACATAATACGTTCTTTGTCATGACTTTCGGGATAACCCATAACCCGTTTTGCTGTAAATCCATGGCTATCACTCCCAATTCGAGATATATCAGCATTTGTAGCATATCCACTCAGTAGTTGCGAATATTGAGAGGTTATTTCGCCCCACATCATCACACCTTTCGGAACAGCATCTGTTAATCGATAATTAGCCCATTGTTGCTCTTCGTTATCTGCACCAAGATGTTCGAAAATGGCATAATGTGTTGGATCTAAACTCCAAGAGTAATCTACATAATTTTTTAGAACATCGACTCTGTCTTGTTGATAGGCGTTAGTACAAGCATCGTCTCCCGAAGTGCAATTTTGAGTGAAACCTTTGGTCAAATCCCAACGAAATCCATCTATTTTAAATTCTGTAATCCACTGTTTTATAACTCTTTTTACATAGTTTTGTGTTCTAGGTTGCTGATGGTTAAAATCGTTTCCGACACCATAACTGTGTGTTGCCACTACATTAAAATAAGGATTGTCCGTTGCCGGTCCGCCCCAACCATCTCCATCTGGGTCGTTCATCCACATTCTGTTCATTGGGTTTCTTCCAAAAGCATGATTTAGAGCCACATCCAAAATTACGGCAATTCCGTTTAGATGACATAAATCTACAAATTCTTTCATTTTATCGCCAGTTCCATAGGCTTTGTCGAGTGCCAAATGAAAAGCAGTATTGTATCCCCAACTTTCATTTCCTTCGAATTCCATTACCGGCATTAATTCGATGGCATTGATTTTTAGATTTTTGAAATAACTAATTTTATTAATTAAATCTTGAAAATTTCTGTTAGTATCGAAATCACGAATCAAAACTTCATAAACAACTAAATCTTCTTTTTTTGCTTTTACAAAATTTGTTACTTGCCATGGATAGTTAGTTTGCCCTGTTTTTAGAACAGTAACTTCTCGTTCTTGTCCTGTGGGATAAACAGGTATGTTCGGATATGTTGCTGCCGAAATGTAGGGATCGTCAAATGGCGATAGTACTAATGTTGAATAGGGATCAGCCGTTTTTACTAATGCTGGAGAGTTTGTTGTTGGTGTAGCATCAACCACCCAATATTGGTATGAATTATTTTCACCCGAAACCAATCCCGATAATTCTAGCCAAAATTTACCCGATGTTACATCTTTTTTCATTGCATAACTTGCGTTTGGCTGCCAGTTATTGAAACTTCCGGCTACATATACAAAATCTTTACCAGGTGCATCGAGTACTAAAGTTGCTTTTGTAGCATCGGATGCGTTGTAATTAATTCCATCTTCTAATGTCGACGATGGTAATGTTTGAGTTAAAGTTCCAGGGTTTACAATTGCTGTAAATTTTTTGATTTGAGTTGTGGCACCTTGTGTAATTTCTAAAACATAATTTTGATTCGATAAAATGTTTGTGTGGTTAAAACTATAACTCGAAACATTATTTACAGAATTAATACTTAATCCATTGGCTTTTAGGTTATAATCTGCAGTTCCGTTAGTGTTCGATGCAACTACATTTATATTCCCACTAGGTGCAATTATTGTAGAACTATTTACTAAAGGCGATGTCAAACTCACATCGAACAAACCTACTTCTGTAAAACAATCTTGCGATTTTTTATCTCCAGTTCCATCTATTGCTTTTACTAAAAATCCTATTTTACCAATTCCAGTTCGGTTATAAAACGTAGTTGGTACAAAGGTATACGTGTAAGTATCCGAACCCGAATTATAGATGAATTTATTTGTAATATTTGAGTTTGTCCAAGCACCGTTTGTTTGGCAATCTATTTGAGATGTTGGAGCATCATTAATGTCAAAAGACCATGTCCATAAATAGAGTGCATTATTTGTAACTCCCCAAGTTGCTTCGTTAATACTAGAACCATTAACAGTTAATGTCACAGAATTTGTTTCGTCAAATGGATTCGGGGCAATGCTATACGTTATTGTTTGTTGTTGTCCAAAACACCAAGTGCTAATTGCTAATGCTAAAAAAAAGTATATTTTTTTCATGATAAAAAATGATTAATGATAAAAAAGGGCTGTAAAAAACAGCCCTTTTTTTCTAAAAAGATAAACTTAGTTTATCGTGTATTTGTAATCTCTTGGGCTACTAACATCTAATGTTACGGTATATGTCCCAGAAGTAGTTATTGGAATATTTAATCCTCCATAACTCATGTTGTCACCACCAAAATCATTTCCTGTTTTACTAGCATCAAATTTACCTAGATTAATTCCCCAATCGTTGTTTGCTCTAAATTTTATATCTTTTCCTCCAGTTAATGCAATGGTTATTGACCATTTTTTTGTAGTTGCGTTATAAGTCATTGGTGTGCTATTATTCCCATTTGATGCGCCTGGCCAACTTATTGGAGTTGCATCACCTGTAATATCCCAACGAGTTATTAATGTAGTAGAATAAGATAATCCCCCAGGATTTGTTGGAGTTGTAACACCAGTATTTGCTTTTACTAAATAGTATCCTGCAGTTGCTGTACAATTATTACCACCAGTGCCGACTAGAGTTCCAGAAAAAGAACCATCATCAGCCCATTCAAAACCAGCACCCCAATTGAAAGTCCCATCGGGTCTTTGAGTTAAGAATTTAAAATCACCATTTAAATTCATATAACCTTCAAAATTAGTCTTACCATATACTGATGCTGCTAATACAGGCAAAGTTGGGCTTGGTACTGTCCAGCCTTGATGCGCTCCTGGAACTCCCAATTTTGGTAAAGCTAAAGAATATGGAGTAACGGAAATTGTTATTACATTAGAGTATTGAACCACAGCATTTGCAGCAGATCCCAATGTTGATTTGATTCTTAAATTAAGATTCTGTGCTATATAAGGTAAAATGGTTGGGTCGAGAGCTAAAACTCCGTTTAATTGTTCAGCAGTCCAACTAGCATATCGATTAGTTGTTGTCGTACCATCACTTAAAACAGAGGCGAAATTAGTACCTGCTTTTGCTAATTCTATAGTATAACTTGCTGCTGATTGCACTCCGTTTTGACTTTGTTCCCAAACAAGTGTAGTAACGGTTGTCGTGGATGCATTAAGTGGAGATAGTATATATGATGTTCCATTCGATGGTAATAGTAATTTTGCACCTCCTGAAGAGGTTGCTATTGGATCTTTATCATTTTCGCATGAGCCTAATGCGATTAGCAATAAGGCAAAAATTGATGTTTTTAGAATTTTTTTCATTTTTTCTTAAATTTAATATTTTGTAGATTAATAACCTGGGTTTTGTGTTAAATTTGGGTTTGCTCCTAACGCTGTAGATGGAATAGGAAATAAATTGTATTCAGAAGGTATTGCTGTTCCATTAGCAACGTTACCCTTCCAAGGCCATAAATAGGATCCTCCTGTGAATTTTCCAAAGCGAATCAAATCAGTTCGCCTGTGTCCTTCGAAATTCAATTCTCTCGCTCTTTCATCGATTATAAAATTTAGTGTTAAATCGCTCGTTGAGTTAAAGATTGTAGTTGGAGCATTAGATCGATCTCGTACTGCTTTTACATAAGTATATGCTTGGGCAATACTTCCACTTGTAGCACCCCTAAGGACACATTCGGCATACATTAAATATGCGTCGGCTAAACGAAATAACGGAAAATCGGTTCCAGAAAAATCGGTTGGTGCAGAAATACCAATAAAGTTAGAATTTCTAAATTTAACAGATGGGTATCCATTAATCCATTCTTTGTAATCGGTCATTTCATAGGTTTGTCCACCAGTCCAAAACAAATGTGCTCTGTCATCAGTAGATGCTGCAAGTGCTGCTGCATTTGTTCCAAACAAACCATACCATGCTTTCGTTGCTCTATGACCGCCCCAATTTTGTGTTGCTCCATAATTTGCGGGAGTCATAGTAAGTGTATTTAAACTTCCGTTTACAAGATATGTAGTGTTACCATAACTTTGGCTCACAATTGGATCTGCAATTAAAGGAAAAATAATTTCGTTTTTGGCATTAGTGACATTATTATCGCCTGAAAACAGGCTTACAAAATTCGGGGCTAAAGTATATCCTCCTTGATCGATTACCTTTTTAGTATAGATTAAAGCATCATTGTATCTGGAAATACCAGTATATACGCTTGCATTTAAATATAGTTTTGCTAAAAGCATTCGTGCAACCGATTGATTGGTTTGGCCATAACCATTTGTTGATGGTAGTTTGTTCTCGATATCTAAAAGTTCGGATTCTACAAAACTAAACATTTCAATTCTTGATGATTCTTTTTTTGGAATTGGGTTTCCTAAATCATCTTCGGTAACCAAAACTCCTTTACCAAAACAATCAATCATATAATAATAAGAAAGACAACGTAGAAAACGTAGTTCGCTAATATATTGGTCTTTGTTTGGCACATCTACCACCTTAAGAGCCGCTATCAAATTATTACATTGTGGTATGGTATAATAAATTCTGTTATAGAGGTATCTAAAAAATTTGTTACTTGCGTCCCAGTTAGAACTAGTAGTTAACTGATCTAAACCATTATCTCCCCATTTGTTTTTCATGTCATCGGCTGTAAAGTCCTGAAGATTTATAATTCCCCTTAAAAAAGGAGATTCTCCTGCATTATCATTTTTTATATCACTATCGTTTGGACCAGTACCGCTTGATAGAGCAAAAGACCCATATATTTTGGATAGTAGTCCTTTAATAGCATTTGGATCTTTTTTTAGTAATTGTTCTAATGTTATTTCTACCTTTGGTTCGGTATTTAAATCATTAGTACAACTACTAAAACTTAATAAGAATATTGCTATTCCTACTAAACTAATTTTTAAATTTTTCATAGTAGTATTATATTAAATTATTTTATTAAAAATCAAGATTTACTCCAAAAGTAAACACCCTTGGTCTTGGATAAAAATTATTGTCAATTGAATTAAAATTCTCTGGATCTTGACCAGTATATTTAGTTATAATAAAAACATTATTAGCAGAGGTGTAAACGCGTAAGGTCGATTTTTTTATAAATTTTGTAAATTTATAGCCCAAAGTTATATTTTCACATCTCAAGAAAGTTGCGTCTTCTAGCAAGTAGTCTGAAAATACTGGGTTTCCAGTTGCGGTTGAATTAAAATTTTGAAATAGAGGATTAGCACTGCCATTATAAAAATTTAAAACATTATTTAATGCACTAGATGTACCTTGAATGGCCCTGTCTATGAAACCGATGGTTGATGTTCTAGAATTGTAAACTTGACCACCAAGTTGCCCTCTAAAACCGGCTGATAAATCCCAATTTTTGTAAGAAATATTTGTTCCAAAACCAAAAGTCCAATTTGGTCGTAATGATTTGTAGTATCTATCTTCATCTGTAATTTTTCCATCGCCATTTAAATCGGCATAAGCACCAACAATAGGTTTACCACTAGCATCATATATTTGTTGATACACATAGGCAGAATAGGGCTGGTATCCAACAGCGTGGTTTGCTAAAAACAACCCAGTCTGAGTTGGTAAACCACTTTCGGATGCTTGAACATAATTAAGCCCTTTAAGGTCGGTGACCTTGGCATACGAATAAGCGATATTTGTATTAAAACTCAAATTGAAACTTTCAGTTTGTATTGGTCTAATGTTTAAATTCAATTCAAATCCTTTACTCTCTGTAGAACCAACATTATTTATAAAACTGTTTGTTAACCCCTGACCTGGGGATAATGGAACGACCGCAAGCAAATCGGTAGTTTTACGTTTGTAAATATCAAAACTACCAGATAAAATGCCCTTTTTGAAAAATTCAAAATCAAGACCAAGGTTTATAGTTGTAGATTTTTCCCAAGTAATATCACCAATAAAAGGGTTTGCAGTATAGGTACCAACTCCTGGCAAGTATTGACTATTGGAACTACCAACTCCAAAAAGGGGTCTAGATGGAAAAAAGCCTGCAACTTTGGTTATGTCAGCCTGACCTGTTTTACCATAACCCAAACGAAGTTTTAAATCTTTAACAAATCCAGAATTTTTTAGAAAAGATTCGTCTTTTATTTTCCATGCAAATCCTACCGATGGGAAATAGCCCCATCTTTTATTTTTTTGAAAAAGAGACGAAGCATCTGCTCTAAAAGTAAAAGTAAATAAATATCTATTTAATAAATCAAAATTTGTTCTAGCAAAAAACGCTTGAAGATTTAATGGGTTGTAGTAATTTGTATCACTAATTGTAACGTTTGGTTTAGAAATTCTAATACCCGTTAAAGGATCATTAACAAAAAGATTTTTATTTCCATCGGCTTTAAAACCTTGATAAGTATATCCACCTTGCAAGTCGAATTTAGTAACAAACCCAGTTAAATTTTTGCTATAAACCAAATACGCATCCATAGTTTTGTTTGTAACGGTTTGGTTTTCTTGATAATTTAAACCAGGATTAAACAAATAGTTTGTATTTGGATTTGTTCCCTGATTGAAGGAATAAGTCTGAATAGCTTTGTCTGAATAGGATTCTCTAACTCTCGATTGCGATGCGTCTAAACCTAGATTAACTACCGCCCTCAACGCAGGTAAGAAGTGTAGTTTATAATCGAACTCTATATTTCCTAAAAACCTCAAAACTCTTTCAGGTCTCTGTCTTTGTTCCAAAACCGCTAGCGGATTCGTTGCACCTTCGAGTAGGTTTCTATTTCCATTGAGTATTGTGTTTTGGAAGTAGCCGCCAAATATATTTCCAACTGAATAATCGTAAACTGGTTTTGTCGGATCCATAGATACGGCACCATATAAAGCCGCACTTTCATCGACAACATTTTTATCAGTTAATGTTCCTTTTGCATTTATATCAATTTTTAAATGATCATCTAGTAATTTTGGAGTCATTTTCAAAGAGTAACTAAAACGTTTATAGTCATTCGTTTTTATAAGACCTTGAGTGTTATTGTAACCTATCGATGCTCTGAAAGGAATTTTTTTCACCAAGTTTGCTCTTGCACTAAAATTATAATCTTGAGAAATTGAAGTTCTAAGAATTTGATCTTGCCAGTTTGTGTTAGCAATAATTCTACCTTCTACTTGAGGAGTAGATGCATTGTCCAGTTGTCCAGAGCCATCAGGAATACCTAAACTATTTGTTCTTGAAGGAAAATATTGTTGTATAAAACGTACGTAGTCAGTACCACTCATAACATCTATAGTTTTACCAACCTTCCCAACAGAAAAGGTACTCGAAAAAGTAAATTCAGGCGAACCACTGGAACCCTTTTTGGTTGTTATAAGTATTACACCATTTGAAGCACGAACACCATATATAGCAGTTGCAGAGGCATCTTTTAGAATTGTAAAACTCTCAACATCGTTGGGATTAATTAAACTTAAAGGATTACTCACGCCCGCTGGACTATCATTTCCAATCGGAACACCATCTATTATAATTAATGGATTGTTTGATGCGTCTAATGATGCGCCTCCACGTATTCTAATGTTTGGAGCAGTATCTGGATTGCCTCCATCAGTTGTAATTCTAACACCTGCGGCTTTCCCAGAAAGTAATTGATCTACAGAAACGACCGCCCCTTTGTTAAAATCTTTAGCCGTTATTGTTGTTATAGAGCCTGTGGCGTCTTTTCTTTTAACAGTTCCGTATCCAACTTGCACCACAACTTCTTTCAAATCGTTTTGTTCATCAGTCATATATATAGTCAAGTTTTGTTGACCAGTAAATGTTACAATTTTGTCGCTATACCCAATGTAGGAAAATACAACTTTATTACCCTTAATAGTTTTAGGTAATTTAAATTTACCATCGAAGTCCGATGTGGTTCCTGCGCCAGAACCTTGCACAATAATATTAACCCCAGACAGGGGTTGTTTGGATTTAGAATCTAATATAGTCCCAACAAAACCACTTTGTGCGAGCAGATTGAGTGGCAGTATTAGTAATAAAAATAACAACTTTTTATAAATTGTTTTCATGTGATTTTGTTTAGTTATAAGTTAGTTTTTGTGCTTGTATTTTTACTTCGAATGTTAAATCTATGTAAATTTTAATCATCCAAAAAATTAGAAATTGTTAAATTTATTGCGAAAACGTTTTCGTGTTGAAAACTTTTTTGTTATCTCAAAGTTTTAAGTAAAAAATTATTAAAATAGAAATTTAATGCTACCTTTATTTATAAATTAATTTTTATCATATTATAATGAGAAGAAAAGTTACGCTAAAACAAATTGCCAAAGAACTCGACGTTTCTATTTCTACGGTTTCTAAATCACTCAGAAATAGTTCGGAAATCAGCGAAGATACACGGTTGAAAGTACAAGCATTTGCTAAACTATATAATTATAAACCTAACCTTATTGCGCTAAGTTTAAAGAATAGAAAGACTAAAACCATTGGAATTTTAATTCCAGAAATTATTCATCATTTTTTTGCAACTGTAATCAGCGGTATAGAAGCAGTCGCAAACGAAAAAGGATATAATGTTATGGTTTGTTTGTCCGACGAATCATTCGATAAAGAAGTTATAAATATGGAATTGCTCGCCAACGGAAGCATTGATGGTTTTATAATGTCGTTATCGAAGGAAACCCAACAAAAAAAGGATTTTCATCATATTTCAGAAGTTATAAACCAAGGAATGCCAGTGGTTATGTTTGATAGAATAACTAACGATATTTTATGCGACAAGGTAATTATCGACGATAGTTTGGCGGCTTTCGAGGCTGTGCAGTATTTAGTAAATCAAGGATTTAGTAAAATTGCATTAATTACCACAGTTGACTATGTTAGCGTAGGAAAATTAAGAACCGAAGGTTATGTCAAGGCTCTAAAAAGTAACGAATTACCAATCGATGAAAATCTAATATTAAAAATAGAAGATATCGAAAATTGTTCCGATGCCATTGAAACGCTATTTGAAAATCAAAAATTTGATGCTGTTTTTGCTGTAAACGAATTGTTTGCCGTCCATGCTATTAAGTGTGCTGCAAAAAAGAGCATAAAAATTCCTGACGATCTATCTGTTATTGGTTTTACCGATGGGATTATTTCTCAATTCTCCTCTCCAAGTATCACAACTGTAAGTCAAAACGGAGTGAAAATGGGTGAAATTGCGGCAAAGATGCTTATTGAACGTTTAGAATCCGACGAAGAACAAGAACAAGAAATTTACAAAACTGAAGTAGTAGAAACTCATTTAGTCGAAAGAGAATCTACTAAATAATTTTTTACAACTCAAACGTTTTCGTTGTTAAAATGAGGCAAAAAATTATAATTTATAATTTATAATTCATAATTATTTTTATATTTACACACAAATCAAGACTTATATTTTTACTTCGAAAATAATAATTAAGTTTTGATAAGCATCGCGCTTATCGTACCAACCAATTCTAAATACGATAATGGAAAAGCGTAAATTAAGTTTTTGGGAAATCTGGAACATGAGTTTTGGTTTCCTAGGAATACAATTCGGGTTCGCCTTGCAAGGCGGATTTATGTCCCGAATATTTCAAACTCTTGGCGCAAGCCCAGACGACATTCCCGCACTTTGGATTGCAGCACCACTAACAGGATTGTTAGTCCAACCAATTATTGGATATTTGAGTGATCATACATGGAGTTCTAGATATGGTCGTAGAAAACCCTATTTTCTTTTTGGAGCAGTTTTAAGCTCATTTGCACTATTTTTTGTTCCGTATTCTTCAGCACTATGGATAGCTGCAGGATTCCTATGGATTCTGGATGCATCCATAAACATTTCTATGGAGCCATTTCGGGCGCTAGTTGCCGATAAACTTCCAGAAGAACAACGTTCGTATGGATTTGTATTGCAAACATTAATTATAGGAATCGGAACATGGGTCGCCTCAAACTTGCCTTGGTTAGTTGAAAAAATGGGCTTTTCGGAAAATACTGCAGTTGCAGGTGTCGTTCCAGAATATGTGAAAATTGCTTTCGGAATTGGCGCTTTAGTATTCTTAATCAGTATTTTATATACGGTCATGACTACTCGAGAATATCCGCCAAAAGATTTAGAAGAATTTAAAGCAAAAAAAGCTGACAATAATTTTTTCAAAGATTTAAGAGCATCATTTGCAACCATGTCATCAACAATGAAAAAATTGGGAGTTATACAGTTTTTTAGTTGGTTTGCCTTTTTTACGATGTGGAGTATGGCAACGCCTGCATTAACTTCATCGGTTTTTCATGCGCCTGCACCAGATGCAAAATTATTTGATATGGCAATCGAATCTCAAAAAATTGCTTTTGATGCCGCTAATAAACTATATCAAACAGCTGCTGATAGTGTTGGTTCCGCCATGGGATTATACGGATTATCATCTATGGCATTTGCATTAATACTAACTTTTTATGCTTCTAGAGCAAAAGTAAACAGAAAATACATTCATATGTTTTCTCTAATTGCTGGTGGAATTGGTTTTCTAATCATGGGAATCTTACCAAGTCCGGGGTATCTAAACATTTCATTTTTATTAATCGGACTTTCTTGGGGAAGTATTCTCTCAATGCCTTATGCCATGTTATCGAGTTCGGTCGATGAAAACCGAATGGGAATGATGATGGGATTGTTTAATATGTTTATCGTAATTCCACAAATTATTGCGGCTTTGGGCGGAGTAATTTTCTTGTCAAAATTAATAAGTCCATCACCAATTGCACCCATGCTATTGGCAGGATTATCATTAATCATCGCAGGATTATTCAATTTTTTAATAACAGAAGAAAAAGCAATTAAAGGTTAAAATTAAAAATGAAAAAAGCATTCATATTCGACCTAGACGGCGTAATCGTTGATACGGCAAGATATCATTTCTTGGCCTGGCAAAAATTATCTCAAGAATTAGGCATCGAATTTACACCAGAACACAACGAAGAATTGAAAGGCGTTTCGCGCGTTCGATCGCTCGACATTATATTAGAACTTGGAAAAGTAACTGCATCGCAGGACGATAAAAATCGTTGGTTAATCCAAAAAAACGAAGATTATTTAGGTTATTTGGTAAACATCGACCAATCCGAAGTTTTGCCAGGCGTGATGCCCATTTTGCAATTCTTAAAAGAAAAAAATCAAGCAATTGCATTGGGTTCGGCAAGTAAAAATGCAAGACCAATTCTCGAAAAAACTGGAATCCTTCATTATTTCGATGCCATTGTCGATGGAAATGATGTTACAAATGCCAAACCCGATCCCGAAGTTTTCTTGCAAGCCGCAAAATTACTCGGCGCAACACCCGAAAATTCAATTGTTTTTGAAGATTCGGTTGCTGGCGTTCGAGCGACAAATAGTGCCAATATGACAAGTGTCGGAATTGGCGAAGAAACTATTTTGCACGAAGCAAAATATATTTTTAAAGATTTTACTTATATGGATGTTTCTTTTGTGGAAACTTTTATAAATTAGAAAATGTGTCAATTAGAGAATTAGATAATTCTCAACGTTATAAATAAATTATTAAATAAGGCAATTATCACATTATCAAATTGCCTAATTATCTAATTAGAAAAAAATGAACCAAGATTATATTAAACCAGACAATTGGTCCATCATCGAAGAAGGATTTGACCGAGAAAGCGTAAAATCATCCGAAAGTTTATTCTCTATCGGTAACGGCGCAATGGGACAACGTGCGAATTTTGAAGAAACATATTCTGGCGAAACATTTCAAGGAAGTTACATCGGTGGTGTTTATTATCCAGACAAAACCAAAGTCGGTTGGTGGAAAAATGGCTATCCAGAATATTTTGCAAAAGTATTAAACGCTCCAAATTGGATTGGAATTGACATCGAAATCAATAATCAAAATTTCGATTTGAACACTTGCGTGAATGTCAAAAATTACCGTCGTGAGTTGAACATGCAACAAGGTTGGTACAATAGATCTTTTGAAGCGACTTTGCAAAACGGAACCGAAATTGCAGTAAATGTTCGTCGTTTTTTGTGTATGGATTTAGACGAAGTTGGCGTTATCAATTACGAAATTACACCTATTAATAAAGATGCGAAAATCGTTTTCAAACCTTATGTCGATGCTGGAGTTTCGAATGAAGATGCCAATTGGGAAGAAAAATTCTGGGAAATTCAAGATTTAAAACATTTTACTAATGAAGCATTTGTAACGGCAAGAACATTCAAAACACATTTTGTAGCGACAACTTTTATGCAAAATAGTATTTTATTAAACGATAAAAATTTGAATCTGAGTCCTGCAAATATTGAAACTGGAAAAGATAAAATTCAATTTCAATATGAAGTGGCTGTTGCAAAAGGCGAAAAAGTTGCCATTCAAAAAATGGGTGGTTACACCGTTTCGTTCAATCACAAAAATACAATTTCAGCAGCCGAAAACAATATCAAATCGGCGTTAAATAAAGGTTACAATCAATTATTGCAAGACCAAATCGATGCTTGGGCAAAAATTTGGGAAATGTCAGACATTACCATCGATGGCGATGTGAAAGCGCAACAAGGCATACGTTTCAATATTTTTCAGTTGAATCAAACCTATTCTGGTAAAGATTCTCGACTCAATATTGGTCCGAAAGGTTTCACTGGAGAGAAATACGGCGGTTCGACCTATTGGGATACCGAGGCGTATTGCATTCCGTTTTACATGGCGACCAAAGACCAGCAAGTGGCTCGTAACTTATTGACCTACAGATACAATCAGTTAGATAAAGCCATCGAAAATGCCGAGAAAAATCTTGGTTTCAAAAATGGTGCGGCTTTGTATCCAATGGTTACGATGAATGGCGAAGAATGTCATAACGAATGGGAAATCACGCACGAAGAAATTCACAGAAATGGTGCGATTGCTTTTGCGATTTTCAATTATTACCGTTACACAGGTGATTACAGTTACATTCCAGAAAAAGGTTTGGAAGTTTTAATCGGAATTGCTCGTTTTTGGCAACAAAGAGCGAGTTTTTCGACCAACAAAAATCAGTATATGATTCTTGGTGTAACCGGTCCAAACGAATATGAAAACAACGTAAATAATAATTTTTATACCAATTATATAGCAAAATGGTGCATTGATTATGCCTACGAACAAATCAAAAAAGTTTCGCTGGAATATCCGCAAGATCATAAACGCATCATCGAAAAAGTAAAATTATCAGATGCTGAATTGCAAGAATGGAAAAAAGTGGCTGATAATATGTATTTTCCAAAATCATCAGCATTAGGGATTTATTTGCAACAAGATGGTTTCTTGGATAAAGATTTAGTGAAAGTTGCCGATTTGGATAAAAGCCAACGACCAATCAACCAAAAATGGTCTTGGGACCGGGTTTTGCGTTCGCCATACATCAAACAAGCCGATACTTTACAAGGGTTTTATTTCTTCGAAGATCATTTCACGAAAGCCGAATTAGAGAAACATTTCGATTTTTATGAGCCATTTACGGTTCACGAAAGTTCGTTGTCGCCTTGCGTACATTCGATTCAAGCGGCATTGTTGGACAAAATGGATATGGCATATATTTTCTATTTACGAACTTCCAGATTAGATCTTGATGATTACAACAAAGAAGTCGAAGAAGGTTGTCATATCACGTCAATGGCTGGAACTTGGATGAGTATTGTGGAAGGTTTTGGCGGCATGCGTGTAAAAAATGATGCGTTGTATTTTTCTCCAAAAATTCCAAAAGAATGGAAAGGTTATACTTTTAAAATCAATTTTAGAAACCAAATTTTGAAAGTTTCTGTTTCGCATCAAGAAACACAATTTTCGTTAGAAGGCAACAATGAAATTTCGGTTTTTGTGAATAATAAAAAAGTTTTGGTGGAGCCAAATAGTTTGGTTGTAGTTTAATTAAAAACATTAACCCTTTCAAAGTTTTAAACTTAGAGAGGGTTTTTTAAACAAAAAAATCAAATGAAAAAACTCATAATCTTTATATTAATCCCAATTTTTTCATTTGCACAAAATGCGAATAGAAAATTCGAAAGTTTCAAGGAAACCAATAATACATTAGAAATTAATGTTTCTGATGGGCAATATCTCTTGAAATCCTATTCAGATAAAATCGTTGAAACTACTTTTTTACCAAAAGGAGAAGTTTTTAATCCCATTTCGCACGCGGTAATTTTAACTCCAAAAAACGGAATTTCGAAAGTTGCAGATTCTGAGAATAACATCAATTTTGCAACTTCGGGAATGGTTGTCAATATTCAAAAATCACCATTCAAAATTTCTTACTTATATAAAGGAAAAGAATTGCTTTCTGAAAAAACAGGCTACATCAAAAAAGATTCAACGGAAATTTTAGATTTTAATCTCGACAAAACCGAAATTCTTTATGGCGGCGGCGCAAGAGCCATCGGAATGAACCGCCGTGGCAACCGTTTGCAATTGTATAATCGGGCACAATATGGTTACGAAACTCGAGCCGAATTAATGAATTTCACGATGCCAATCGTCATGTCGTCTAAAATTTATGCCATTCATTTTGACAATGCACCAATCGGATATTTGGATTTAGATTCCAAAAAAGACAATTCTTTGCAATATGAAATCGCAATTGATAAGGAATTTGCGACAGCAAATACAAATGAAGAAAAGCGATTCTATTCTTCCGAAAAAAAGCAAATAGAAAATCAGAATAAAACTATTTCTGGCAGAAAAACCTATCAAGTAATAGCAGGCGATTCTTGGGAAGATTTAATTTCTAATTATACCGATTTGACGGGAAAACAACCTTTGCCAGCACGTTGGACTTTAGGAAATTTTTCTTCCCGTTTTGGATATCATTCACAGGAAGAAGTCGAAAAAACCATTCGCAAATTCAATGAAGAAAATATTCCTGTCGATGCCATAATACTAGATTTATATTGGTTTGGAAAAACCATAAAAGGTACAATGGGCAATTTAGATTGGGACAAAGATAATTTCCCGAATCCAACCAAAATGATTGCCGATTTGAATGAAAAAGGCGTCAAAACAGTTTTAATAACCGAGCCATTTGTACTTTCAACTTCCAGTAAATGGCAAGAAGCCGTCGATAAAAAAATATTGGCAACTGATATGTCTGGAAACCCAGCAAAATTCGATTTTTACTTCGGGAATACTGGAATAATAGACATTTTTAAACCCGAAGGAAAAACTTGGTTTTGGAATATTTACAAAGATTTAATCGCCAAAGGTTGTGGCGGTTTGTGGGGCGATTTGGGCGAACCTGAAGTTTTTCCGTCCAAAGCAATAACTGCTGGAGGAAAAGCCGATGACGTTCACAATATTTATGGTCATAATTGGGCAAAATTAATTCAAGAAGGTTATAAAACCGATTTTCCGAATGTGCGACCATTTATTTTGATGCGTGCTGGAAGTTCTGGTTCTCAGCGATTTGGCATGATTCCGTGGTCGGGCGATGTTTCTAGATCTTGGGGAGGTTTACAATCTCAAACCGAAATTGCCTTGCAAATGGGCATGCAAGGAATGGGTTATATGCACTCGGATTTAGGCGGATTTGCAGGCGATTATTTCGATAATGAATTGTATATTAGATGGTTGCAATATGGTGTTTTTCAACCCGTTTTCCGTCCGCACGCACAAGAAGAAGTGGCGTCAGAAGCCGTTTATAAAGATGTTGTAACCAAAGCCAAAGCCAAAAAAATTATTGAATTGCGGTATCAAATGTTGCCGTACAATTATACTTTAGCATTTGAAAATAACCAAAAAGGCATTCCGTTAATGCGACCGTTATTTTTTGAAGAACCTACAAACATAAAATTAGCAACCGTTTGTGAAACTTATTTGTGGGGAAATGATTTTCTGGTTACTCCAATTACAAAGTCAAATATAAAAACAACATCAGTTTATTTTCCGAAAAACAACAATTGGTTCGATTTTTATTCCGACAAAAAATATTTGGCTGGAACAACAACTAAAGTAAATGTATTAGAAGATAATATTCCAACTTTTGTTCGTGGTGGCAGTTTTATTCCGATGATGAAAACCATTCAAAATACCTCAAAATATTCGTTAGCCAATTTCGACTTGCATTATTATTTTGATGAAAAAACAACCAATTCATCAGGAAAATTATACAATGATAATGGAACAACTCCAAACGCTTTTGAAAAAGGCGAATATGAAATTCTCAATTTCAATAGCAATTTCAAGAACAAAATTGTAACATTAAAATTGAATACTAAAATAGGAAAATCGTTTACAGCATCTGATAAAAATGTCAATTTAATTTTACATAATATCAAACCAAAATCAATTTCGATTGATGGAAAAATAATTCCATTTAAAACCAATAAAACAACAATAGAAATTCCAATTTCTTGGTTAAAATCAACATCAAAAGAAATAAAAATACAATTATAAAAATGAAAAAAATCTTCTTATTATCGATATTAATTTTTGGTTTTTTGACCAATTCGCACGCGCAAATTAAAAAGAAAATTACACCAAAAACTATAACAACGCCATTTGTTTGGGAAGGTGCCAATCTTTATTTCATGATAATCGACCGTTTTAATAATGGTGATAAAACCAATAATATCAATTTTGGCAGAACCAACATTTGCGGGAAAGAACGCGGTTATCAAGGTGGTGATTTTCGGGGAATAATTCAGAAAATCGACGAGGGTTACTTTACAAAATTAGGTACAAATGTCATTTGGCTCACACCAGTTGTGGAACAAATTCATGGAGGTTTAGACGAAAGTTGGGGTTTTACCTATGGTTTTCACGGCTATTGGACCAAAGATTGGACGGCAATTGACCCGAATAACGGCACTAAAAAAGATTTAGCCGAATTAGTTGCCAAAGCCCATGCAAAAGGTATCAGAATCATGCTCGATGCTGTCATAAATCATACTGGACCAGTCACTGAAATGGATCCAGTTTGGCCATCGGATTGGGTAAGAACAGAACCTGCTTGCGATTTCAAAAACAGAAAAGGAAATGTGGAATGTACATTGGCAAAAAATCTTCCAGACATTAAAACTGAAAGTAACGCAAATGTTGAACTGCCACCTTTTTTAATCGAAAAATGGAAAAAAGAAGGGCGTTATGAAAAAGAAATGGCTTCGCTCGATGCGTTTTTTAAACGAACGGGTTACCCAAAAGCACCAAAATATTACATCATAAAATGGCTTACAGATTACATAACCGAATTCGGAATTGACGGTTATCGTTGCGATACTGTGAAACATACTGAAGAAGATGTTTGGGTAGATTTTAAAAAACAATGTGAATATGCATTTGCAATCTGGAAGAAAAATAACCCAACAAAAGTTTTGGATAACAATCCGTTTTACACGATTTCAGAAGTGTATGGTTATGGTATTAATAACGAAAAATTTTATGATTATGGCGACAAAAAAGTCAATTATTATGAAAACGGATTCGATGCCATGATAAATTTTAGTTTTCGATGGGATGCCGATAAAAATTATGAAACTATTTTTTCTAATTATTCAGATAAATTAAACGGTATTTTAAAAGGAAACTCGGTTTTAAACTATTTATCGTCTCACGATGACGGAAATCCGTTTGATGGAAAACGAGTAAAATCTTTCGAAGCAGGAACAAAACTATTACTTTCTCCAGGAATTTCGCAGACTTATTACGGTGACGAATCGGCAAGAAGTTTAGTTGTCGAAGGCACAACTGGCGATGCAACTTTGCGTTCGTTTATGAATTGGAAAGCCATAAAAACTAATCCTAAAAATCAAAAAGTGCTTTTGCATTGGCAAAAATTAGGACAATTTCGCAAGAATCATCCAGCGGTTGGAGCGGGAATCCACAAACAAATTTCAATAGGAAAAGAGTATGTTTTTGGAAGATTATTTACTCAGGGAAGTTTTAACGATGTTGTTATAATTGGTTTGGATTTGCCTATGGGAAACAAAGAAATTCTGGTTGATAATTTGTTTACAAATGGAACCAAACTAAAAGATGCTTATTCTGGTAAATCGGCTGTTGTAACAAACGGAAAAGTTGCAATAAATTCAGAATTTGGAATTATTTTATTAGAAAAATTTAAACTTTAAAAAAATGAAAAAAATAATTTTAATCGCTGTTTGTTTGTTCAGTTTCACTGGAAATTCGCAATCAAAAAAACAAAAATCTTTGCCCGCAGTTTCTGATGCAATGATGGAAAACGCCGTTATTTACGAAGTCAATATTCGTCAATATTCGCCAGAAGGAACTTTTAATGCTTTTGCAAAAGACATTCCAGAACTAAAAAAATTAGGTATAAAAATCCTTTGGATCATGCCTGTTTTTCCGATTGGTTTAGAAAAAAGAAAAGAAGGTTTGGGCAGTTATTACGCCGTAAAAGATTACAAAGCCATCAATCTGGAATTCGGAAATCTTGATGATTATAAAAAATTAGTCGCCACTGCACACCAAAACGGAATGTACGTAATTCAGGATTGGGTTGCCAACCACACCGCTTGGGATCACGCTTGGGTAAAAGAAAATCCTGATTATTTTGCCAAAGATAAAGACGGAAAAATGATTTCTCCATTCGATTGGACCGATGTTGTAAAACTGAATTATGACAACCAAAACATGCGAAAAGATATGATTTCGGACATGAGTTTTTGGTTAAAAAATGCAAAAATTGATGGTTTTAGATGTGATGTTGCCATGGAAGTTCCAAAGGATTTTTGGGAAGATGCCAATACACAACTATCAAAAATAAAACCTGTTTTTATGTTAATGGAAGCCGAGCAACCCAACCTAATGGAAAACGCTTTCGACATGCAATATGCTTGGGATGAACACCATATTATGAATGAAGTTGCTCAAGGCAAAAAAACCGTAAAAGATTTAGATACTTATTACGCCAACCGAAAAGTAAAATATGCCAAAGACGATATCGACATGCATTTTACTTCAAATCATGACGAGAATTCTTGGAATGGAACCGAGTACGAACGCATGGGCGATGCTGTTCCGACTTTTGCAGCATTAACATTTATGTCAAGTGGTATGCCGCTGATTTACAACGGACAAGAATATGATTTTAATAAAAGATTAAAGTTTTTTGTAAAAGATGAAATCACGAAAACCAAAGGAAAAATGTTTCCTATTTATGAAAAATTAGGGAAACTAAAAAACAATAATATTGCGCTAAACGGCGGAAAAAATCCAGCGAGTTACACAAGAATTTCAACTTCTTCCGATGAAAATGTTTTGGCATTTGCTAGAGAAAAAAAGGATAAAAAAGTTATTTTTATTGGAAATTTGAATAAAGAAAAAATCAATTTTTCATTAAATTTAGAAGGAAATTATTTGGATTATATGTCAGGAAAAATCATCAAATTATCTAAAAAAGAAAAAATGAATTTTGCTGCTTGGGAATATAAAATTTTAGTGAAGCAATAATTTTTCAGGAATAAAATCGTAGTTATAAATAAGAAAAAGTAATAATTATATAAGCAAAACTAATTTTTAAATGGTTAAAATTAGTTTTTAATACATAAATTTGCATTTAATTATATATAAAATATTCAACAAATGGCATTAACAATAACAGACGCAACTTTTGATGAAGTTGTATTAAAATCTACAAAACCAGTAATGGTTGATTTTTGGGCAGCATGGTGCGGGCCTTGCCGAATGGTTGGCCCAGTAATAGAGGAAATTGCAACCGAATTCGAAGGAAAAGCAATTGTTGGCAAAGTAGATGTCGATGCAAATCAAGAATTTGCCGCAAAATACGGAGTAAGAAATATACCGACTGTTTTGGTTTTTCAAAACGGAGAAGTAGTTGGACGTCAGGTTGGTGTGGCGCCAAAACAAACTTATGCCGATAGTTTAACTGCTTTATTATAGAAATTATAAAAGAGCATAAATTAAAAACCCTATTCAATTTTTGAATAGGGTTTTTTGTTAAATAGTTAATTCATCAATTTTTGAAGAATTTAGATAATCGAATTGTCTAAAAAAATCATTACCAAGATATTTTACAATATAAAAAGAAGACATAAACAATTTAACTATTTTAGAATATAAAAATCTAATTAATTACAAATTAAATAGTTAGATAGGGGTTATAAAAACTCACCTGTTTTTTTATAGGAATTCTAGTTTTAACTTCCATTACTTAATAGTAAATATGTTGTTTTTTAATTACAAATTCGTTAAAAAAGAATAACTTAGCATTAATAAAAAAGAGTATGAACGACCTAAGCAATTATAGAAAATCCTACGATAAAAACGAACTTTTAGAAATCAATTTACCCAAAAGTCCAATCGATTTATTCGATATTTGGTTTAAAGAAGTCGAAAATCAAAAAGGCACAGAAGAAGTAAATGCGATGACAATTGCCACTGTAGGTTTAGATGGATTTCCAAAATCGCGGGTTGTTTTACTCAAAAATCTTTCTGAACAAGGATTTGTTTTTTATACTAACTACGATTCCGAAAAAGGAAAAGCAATACTCGAAAATCCAAAAATTTGTTTGTCTTTTTTTTGGCATTCGTTGGAAAGACAAGTAATCATAAAAGGAATTGCCGAAAAAGTATCTGAAGATGTATCCAAAATCTATTTTAGATCTAGACCCATTGGTAGTCAACTTGGCGCCATTGTTTCGCATCAAAGCGAGGTTATACCAAATAGAAGTTTTCTTGAAAAAAAACTTTTGAATTTAGAAAAAAAATACTTAAATCAACAAATTCCAAAACCCGATTTTTGGGGCGGATTTATAGTAAAACCCATTTCGATAGAGTTTTGGCAAGGGAGACCAAATCGACTTCATGATAGAATTCGATTTGAATTACAAGAAGACAAATCTTGGAAAACAGATCGATTATCGCCATAAAAATTGAATAAAAATGAAAAATCTAACGCTAATTAGGCATGCAAAATCCGATTATGAAGGCGGATTACCCGACAAACAAAGAACAATTACCGAAACAGGAATCGAAAACTCGGTTTTAGTTTTTTCAAAATATAAAAGCCAGATTCAAAACAAATTTTTGATGTTTTCTAGCAATGCTACAAGGGCAATTTTGACGTCTAAAATATTCGAAAAAGTGTTCGATTTACCCGAAAATTCAATTCAATATGAAGATGATTTATATACTTTTGAAGTATACGATTTAGAAAAATTCATAAAATCGATTAATGATAATGTTATGAATGTATTAATTTTTGGTCACAATGGTGCAATTACCGATTTTGTTAATAAATTTGGAAATATATACATAGACAATGTTCCAACATCAGGATTAGTTTCGATTAATTTTGATACTGATAGTTGGAAAATCATACAAAAAGGAAAAACTATTAAAACCCTATTTGCAAAAGAATTAAAATGATTGAAACACACGAAAATAGATATATAGATCGCGAAAAAAGTTGGCTCACTTTTAATGCCCGTGTTTTGCAAGAAGCCGCTGACGACAATGTTCCTTTATTAGATAGACTTAGGTTTTTGGGAATTTTTTCTAATAATTTAGATGAGTTTTTTCGTGTTCGATTTGCTGCAATCCGTCGTTTGAGTTTAACTAAAGATGATGGGCGAAAACTACTTGGCGGAACTTCGGCAACCCAATTGGTTAAAGATATTACAGGAATTGCTATTAAACAACAGTCCGAAAGTTTGAGAATTCTGGGAATTATCGAAAATAAACTTCAAGACGAAAAAATTTTTGTAATCAACGAAACCGAAATTTCTAAACAACAAGAAACATTCTTGAAAGATTTTTTTATTCAAAAAGTTAGCCCTGCTTTAGTAACTATTATTTTAAATGACTTGGCAGAATTTCCTGTTTTGAAAGATACTTCGGGCTATTTAGCCGTAAAATTAACCATAAAAAAAACGGATAATCAAAAACAAGAAATTAGATATGCGGTTATAGAAATTCCAAAATCGGAAAATAGATTTGTAGTTTTGCCTTCGGATAATGATAATCAATATATTATTATGCTCGACGATGTAATTCGGTTAAATTTGAAAAGTATTTTCAATATTTTTGATTACGAAAGTGTTTCGGCACACATGATAAAAATTACTCGAGATGCACAATTAGATATTGATAGTAATTTAAGTAAATCGATGATCGAAAAAATCTCTACTAGTGTAAAAGAACGTAGAATAGGTGAACCAGTTCGATTTATTTATGATAAATTAATCGAAAAAGATACACTAAAATATTTTCTTTCACACATGGGAATCGATTCCTCGGATAGCATTATACCAGGAGGAAGATACCATAATCGAAGGGATTATATGAACTTTCCAAACCTTGGTCGTTTCGATTTGTTGTATAAAACTAATCCACCTTTGCAAATTCCAGGTTTGAGTTTAGAAGAAAATATAATGCAAAAAATTGCTGTAAAAGATTATTTGGTAAATGCCCCGTATCAATCTTTTTCCTACATTATTAAGTTTTTGAGAGAAGCCGCATTAGATCCAAAAGTTACAACCATAAAAATCACATTGTATCGTTTGGCAAAAAATTCTCAAATTATTAGTTCACTTATAAATGCTGCTAAAAACGGAAAAAAAGTTACTGTTCAAATAGAACTTCAGGCTCGTTTTGACGAAGCCAGCAACATTTCGTATGCAGAACAAATGGAAACTGAAGGTATCGAACTTATTTTTGGAATAAAAGGTTTAAAGGTACACAGTAAAATTTGCGTTGTTGAACGAATTGAAAATGAAAAAATTAAACGCTATGGGATTATTTCGACAGGAAATTTCAACGAATCGACAGCAAAAGTATATACCGATGTTACTTTGTTTACAAGTCATCAACAAATTTTGAAAGATATTATAAGAATATTTGAGTTTTTTGATGTGAATTTTAGACTTCAACGTTATAAACATTTAATTGTATCTCCACATTATTCTCGAAATCGATTCAATCGATTAATAGACAATGAAATAATAAATGCAAAAATGGGTAAAACGGCATTTATAAAACTAAAAATGAATAGTTTGTCAGATTATTTATTAATTGATAAATTGTATGATGCAAGTCGAGCAGGCGTAAAAATTCAATTAATTGTAAGAGGTATTTGTTGCTTAATTCCTGGAATAAAGGGCATGAGCGAAAATATTGAATGTATTAGTATTGTCGATAATTATTTGGAACATACCAGATTGTATATTTTTGGTAATGAGGGAAATCCTGAAGTTTTTATTTCTTCGGCGGATTTTATGCGTCGAAATCTCGATGCTAGAGTTGAGGTTACTTGCCCGATTTATGATTCAGAAATAAAACAAGAATTAATAGATAGTTTTAATGTAGGCTGGAAAGGAAACGTAAAAGCACGTTTTCATTCAGAAAAATTAGATAATAAATACCGAATTCGCAAACAAAATGAGCCTGTTTTTAGAGCCCAATTAGAAACCTATAATTTCTATAAAAATAAAGTATAAATGAATTACGAATTTTTAACCTTAACCTCATTCTAAACCTAAAACTTAAAATTGATACACATAAAAAAATATGCAGCAATAGATATTGGCTCCAATGCCATGCGATTGCTTGTAGTTAACATTGTAGAAACCGAAGGAAAGGAAACGCAATTTAACAAAAGTGCTTTGGTTCGTGTGCCGATTCGATTGGGTCAGGATTCGTTTACAGTTGGAACTATTTCCGACGAAAATATAGACAGAATGGTCGATGCCATGAAGGCTTTTAAACTACTAATGAAAGTTCATAAAGTCGAAAAATATATGGCATGTGCAACTTCTGCCATGCGAGAGGCTTATAACGGAACAGAAGTCGTAGCAATTATAAAGAAAAAAGCAGACATAAAAATTGAAATAATTGACGGTAAAAAAGAAGCCGCAATTATTGCTTCGACTGAATTACATCATTTATTAAAAACTGATCAAACCTATTTATATGTTGACGTTGGTGGCGGAAGCACTGAATTTTCATTATTTTCTAATGGAAAAATGGTAGTTTCCAAATCGTTTAAAGCAGGAACCGTTCGACTTTTGAACGATGTTGTAAATGACATTGTTTGGCACGAAATCGAAAATTGGATTAGAACAAATACCGAAGGTTTCGAAAATGTTTCGATTATTGGTTCGGGCGGAAATATTAACAAAATATTTAAGATGTCGGGTAAACATATAGATAAACCTTTATCTTACATCTATTTAAACTCGCAATATTCGATTTTGAATTCGTTGAGTTATGACCAAAAAATTTCTGATTTAGGACTAAATCCAGACCGTGCTGATGTTATTGTGCCTGCACTTCGGGTATATTTAAACGCTATGAAATGGAGTGGTGCTCGCAATATCTATGTTCCAAAAATTGGACTTTCGGACGGAATTGTAAAAGCAATGTACTACGGGAAAATTTGAAATTTGATTAAAGATTTAAGAAATTATTCATATTTTGCTTTGACATACAAAATTACTTTTTGGGACATTTGTTTTTGCAATAGCATTAAAACCACCTTCGATTTCTGAAAAATTTCTGAAACCACGAGCCTGCAATATAGATGCTGCCATCATCGAACGATAACCACCAGCACAATGCATGTAAAAATGCTCCTCGGGATTGATATCTTTTATCCATTTATTTATTGCTGATAATGGACGACAATAAGCACCTTCGATATGTTCTGCTTCATATTCACTTTCTTTACGGACATCTATAATTTTGCTTTCGCCTATTTTCACTTCATTTGCAAATTGCTCGGCGGTAATTCTATTTATAGTATCAAAATTAGAATTGATTTTTTTCCAAGTCTCAAAACCTCCATCTAGATATCCTTTTATGTTATCGAAACCAACACGAGTAAGTCGCGTAATAGTTTCTTCCTCCATACCTAAATCGGTTACTAATAAAATAGGTTGTTTGACATCGGCAATTAAGGCTCCAACCCAAGGAGCAAAATCGCCATTTATACCAATATTTGTAGATTGTGGGACGAATCCTTTGGCAAAATCGGCGTTATTTCGAGTATCTAAAATTAATGCGCTAGTTTCTTCTGCAATTATTTCGAACTCGATTGCATTTATTGCTTTCATTCCATTGTTAAAAACGGTATCAAAACTTTCTATTCCCTTTTTATTCATAGCAACATTCATCCCAAAATAGGCTGGGGGTGGTAATAAACCATCTGTAACTTCCGCAACAAATTCGACTTTGGTCATGTTAGCACGCAAGGCATAATTAGTTGCTTTTTGTTCTCCAATAGTCGATACAGTTTCTTTACCCATATTTTTCCCACATGCCGAGCCAGCACCGTGCGCAGGATAAACCGTTACATTATCGGGCAAAGTCATTATTTTATCTCGCAATGAATTAAATAGAATTCCAGCCAATTCTTCTTGTGTCATCGATACCGATTTTTGAGCCAAATCTGGTCGACCAACATCGCCAATAAAAAGAGTGTCTCCCGAAAAAACAGCATTTTCTATTCCGTTTTCATCTACTAAAACAAAACACGAACTTTCCATAGTGTGTCCAGGTGTATGCAATACTTTTATTTTGATATTTCCAATCTTAAAAATTTGATTGTCTTTGGCAGATATAAAATCAAATTCAGGATTTGCATTTGGTCCGTAAACTATTGATGCTCCTGTTTTTTTGCTTAAATCTAAATGACCAGAAACAAAATCGGCATGAAAATGGGTTTCAAAAATATATTTTAGTTGTACCTCATCATTTTTTAATCTGTCGAGATATGGTTTAGTTTCTCGCAATGGATCTATAATTGCTGCTTCTCCATTCGACGTAATATAGTATGCGCCTTGGGCTAAACATCCTGTATAAATTTGTTCTATTTTCATGATTTTGTATTAGAGATATAGATTATATTAATTAAAAATCTAAATCGAATATTTTTTTTAATAATTCTAAATTTGGATTTATTTCGAGTAATCGATTGTATTTATCTAAATCCGTAAATGCAAATTTTTGTTCAACTTGCTCATTAACATCAACTTGAATAGAAATGTCGTGATTGTGTAAATGACTTCTCAAATAATTTAATAAATCGTGTTTTTCAGTTTCAAAATCTATTTTCGAACCTTGATTTGGAAGTTGATGGATTATTTTTGTATCCAATAATTTGGGTTGCTTAATCATCAATAATGATTCCATAATTTTATGCCCTTTGTCTCCCAAACGTTGTGCATATTTGTTCCAAAAAACTAACATTTCGGTTTCTGTAAAAATTTCCGAAGGCAAATAAACTATTTCTTTTGCAATCGATTTGATGGTTTCTTGCAATTCTTTTTTTGCTCGAATTCCTGCTAACGAAAAAGCAGAAACTTTTGGTTGTAGGTTTTCGGTGGTAAGTTCTGAATTTTGAGTTTCGAGATTTGGAATTTCGATTGTGTTTAAAGCAACTTTAGTTTCCTCAATTTTTAATCCTTCATGTTTTACTTCTAGTTTTGGGCTTTCAGCAATGGAGTAATCGTTAATCCTAAAATAGGTTGGAGGAATTATAAATTGATCAACTTTTTTTTTTCTCCATCGAAATTGATGGAGGCTAATTGCATTAAACAAAGTTCGACCAAAAGTCGTTGATTTTGTGAAACCTTAAATTTCAGATCGCAATCGTTAGCAATTTCAATTCCTTTTAATAAAAAATC
>JAYUFL010000143.1:0-4227 GCA_043738745.1 Bacteroidota bacterium | reverse complement strand
ATATCCTAAAATTTATGCAACTGCTTTTTCATTTTACAGTTTTTATCTCTTTTGAAAAGATTGTCCTCCATTTTGCAATTACAAAATGTTTTCTCTGGAGGCGGTAATGGTTTATTTTCCATTATCGGAACATTTCCTTCTTTTGGAACGTAATTATCCAAATACTCTTTTGCTTCTTCGCTAAACTTCACCTCAATCTGATTTTCCAAAGCATCTTTAATCTGAAAGTAAAAGCTAATTCTTGGCTCATTTGTGAACTCAAAAAACCCTTTCAATCTTGATCGGTTTACGCCAGTTAATTTTTCAAGTTGATTCATATTCAACCCTAAATCCAAACGCATTTTGTTTAATCGTTTGATTTCTGTTTTCCATTGTTCCATTTTATTATCTTTATTTAATTCTTACTAAATGTTTACTTACTGATTTAAATTCCTTTGGGTAAAGGAGTTTTCTTATTTTTGAAATCGTAGGCTCAATGCTAAATACATCAAGCCCTAAATTTTCCTTTGCTACAAACCCTCCTATTGGTAGATTATTGATTTTATAGATTGTGTTGTTTGGCATAATTAATTTCTTTAAATCTTTCAATTAAAACTTTTTCGACATCAACAGCATCGCTTTCCCACCAATTAGCTTTTTTGTATTGTTCCCAAGCAATTAACAGACTGATAACATCAAGTTGTGGCAATTGCTCTGCTAACTGTTCTTTTAGCAATCTTCTTGCTTCTGCATCCGATTTACTATTTCTAATTCTGTTGAAAAGTTCGTTTTCAATACTATCAATGAATTCTCTTGCTTCCATAGTTGCTTATTTTTACTACTTTTTTCTAATTACTATTTCCATTCCTTCGGGTAAATCAATACCATTGA
This sequence comes from Bacteroidota bacterium, assembly GCA_043738745.1. GTDB lineage: Bacteria > Bacteroidota > Bacteroidia > Flavobacteriales > Flavobacteriaceae > Flavobacterium. The sequence goes on along the minus strand of JAYUFL010000143.1, from coordinate 3,357 downwards.
AAACTATATTTCCAAGTGTAGTTACTTCTAATTTAATTTCTGAGTTCGATAGATTATTATTTATAACTTCAAACCCTAATTTTTGGTCTTTTAATAACCATTTTACAAATAATTTTTTTAATTTTTTCATAAGTTAAATACATAGTTTAATTGTTCTTGAATATTCCATTGTAAATCGGAAACATCAACTTTAATTTCTTCTTTTAGAATTATACTTTTAATCTTTGATAGGCTATACCATTCTCTATTTATCCAATATCCCTTTGAGCCATTATTATCTTTTAAATCTAATTTCAAAGGCAAATTAGTAATGTCGAACAAAACTATTTTACGAAATGCAAATATTTTATTATCAATTTTGAAATGGTTTGAATAAGTTATAAAATATGTATTGTCAAGGGTTTGTTCCATAGTTTATAATGGTTTTAGATGGTTAGTTTCGAGTAGTCAAAAGTTATAAGAAATAGCTACGATACCATTTCATAATGACGATTGAATTGGAAAATAACCCATTCTCTATCTTTTCTTGGTAGTTTGCTTTTCTTTTCTTGAATAAGTTTAAATTCTTCTACAATATTTACTTTTGGCGTTTCACGTTGCCTTGAAGTTCCTACACCTCCTTGTCCGCCAAACATCATAGCCATTCCCATAAGCATAACTGACATTCTACTTTGTCTTGATGTTTGCTGATTATTTTGTTCTTTTTGTCGGTATTTTAAACCGTTGATTTCTATTTCCATCCGCTACTTCTTATAACAGTTGTTTGGCACTATTGCCGTTTAGTTTTTCAGCGGAAAATACGCTGGTAATATTAAATTTAGTTTTCATAATTTCGTTCACGTTATCGGCAACATTGCCAAGCAACATAACGTTATAACCAATTATAGTCGAACTAACTCTGGAGAAAATTCGCCTGTATGTTTGCATCTTTTTAATTCAATAATTTCTCTAATTGCAAAAGCAGGCTCGGGAACTGGGTCTGCTGATATTGTCGCTCTAACTAATTGCAATTCATATAAAATTCCGTTTTTAGGTTCGAAATCAGTATCATTATCAATACAATCTGTAATTAATTGTATATCATAATTCAAATCTAAACTATCATTAATAACTCCTGCTAAATGCAAGTGATAACCATCTGTTTCAGGGTTGCAATCTTCTTCTCTGTAATAATTAACTATTATCATAATAACTGGTTATAACAGCAATTACACGCTATTGCTATATTTGTGATTAATTTCAACTTTGTTTTTAACTTTTCAATTTCGTGTTAAACTGAAAAGTATTTTTGTACTTTTACGCAATAGACGTGTAGTTGCGAAACGTTAGGCGCAATAGCTACGACACTACTCCGCAATGACATTTTCGACATCATTAAGTTTCTGTTGTAAACTATTTACCTGTGATTTTAAGTTTTCAATTTGACGAAGTAAGCCATTATTTACTCTTTCATCATCTTTGAATTTATGCCAGTTTTCGCCAATTATTTTTACAATAGCATCTTTCCACCTCCAATCAAATTGATAGTTTCTGTGGGTGTAGTTTTCAATTACATTTTCTACACTTAACATTATTGCTTCATCGGTTAATGTTTTGGTAAGCAAGTCTTTGTTTTCAAAAAATAACTTTTCCCTAAGTTTAGCAAATTTATATTGCATCGGATTTTGGATAAATTCTTCTGTAATATCTGTTTTTTCTTTGAAGCATAGTTCCATATCGTGAGTATCGTCATCGGTATTTCCTTCTGTGTCATAATATCTATCAGTAAGCCATTCAATTATTTCTTCTGATGATATTGAAGCGGAATTAGACTGTTTATTTGCTACACATAAATATCCGTGATGTGGCTCAAAATCTTCTTCGTCTAAATTGCCAATATTTTTTAATCCTTGCATTTCTAAATCTTCATATCCACAAAGAGTATAACCTTGTTTTAATGCTTCTGTTACCGTGATTGTTTTCATAATTACATTTTGTTTTAGTTACCCACCACAAGTTGCAGGGCGTTATCAGCAACCGTTGGAGTAGATATTAATGCTCCCATTTTAGCTTCCCGCATTTATCGCATCTTCCTCCTGAATTAGAACAAGTAAACCATCCACAACTACCTGCTACAATTTCAGGAAGTTTATATTCTATTCTAGGAGTTAACCTGTTTAAGTGATTATTACATTCGATTAACATTCCAATTAGAACATCTTTTTCTAAAAGATTGTACATTTCAAATTTTTCTTTGTTTGTTGTTTCTACGATTTGCATCATTTTATTTAGTTTTTAAATTGTTAAAAATTGTGTTAAGTGGTATGCTGATAACAGCGGTTACATTTCAGCGTTGGTGTAGTGATTAATTTGTAGCAAACTTAAAACATTTATTTTAATGTTGCAAATTTGTTACATATTATTTTCTTTCCCCTCTGCTTCGTACTTCTGAAAACTCTAAGACAGCATTTTCAATTTCTTTTTCGATATTCTTTTTAGTAGTTTCAACTGTACGTTTGAATATTTGATTTAGCTTAGTTTCTATTTCTACAACATCTGTTCGTGTGCCTCCGAATTTCTCAACCATTACAGTAGCCATGTTCTTTGCTTCCAAAAGAAATGTATTGAGTATAGATTGAAAGTTTATAACTTCAATTTTCCTAACTAAATCCAATGGCAAAGTATTCCCAGCTTTCTTTTCAAGTTCTATTTGTGACAGTTCGGCTTTCCTTTCTTGTAGTTTTACGTCAGCAAGTTTTTTTCTTATTTCTATTTGTAAAAATGATTGCCGCTGTTCCTCTTGTTCTTTTCTAATTCTTTTTTCTTCAGCAGAAAGTACTGGCTCTTTTATTACAACTTCTTTCTTTGGCTTCACCGTAGGAGCAACCTTAATCGAAGCCTTGATTTCATTGGGTTTATTAGAAATTGATTTTTCTAAAACAACTGCATTTTCTACAACAACGACATCTTTTTGTAGCAAACTTGAAACATTTGTTACATTTTTTGTCGGAGTAACATTTTTTTTGCCTACATTTGTCTTGTTAATGTTATAAATATCAAACACGCTCTGAATACCACCATTAACCTCTAATAAGTAAACATAGTTCAACGGATGCTCGGTATCAATTAATCCCTTCCTGTTGCAACATAATTGCCTTCTACTTATTTTACTTCGGATTGTACCACCGCTTATGTTTAAAGCCAATCCAAAATCCTTTACACTTACTAAAGCCATAATTTTTCTGTTATTTCGTTGCAACAAATGTAACAAAATAATAAGAAGAATTGTTGCTTTAGTAAGTGTAAAGGATTTTGGATTGGCTTTAAACATAAGCGGTGGTACAATCCGAAGTAAAATAAGTAGAAGGCAATTATGTT
>JAYUFL010000142.1:0-11698 GCA_043738745.1 Bacteroidota bacterium | reverse complement strand
CAAATGCTTGGATGGATAGTTTTAGGTCATTGCTAAATAGATTTGACACAACAATAGCAAGTTGGTTAGGCTTTAATTATCTTGCTTTCATAATAATTGCGCTAAATTTTTTTAATACAAATAAGTTTAAAATGACCTCAATTAAAAAAATTTCGCTTAACTTATACTCCATTTTTTATTTGCATATACATTAAAGTAAATCGACAGAATTAGACAATCCTATTTTTTACACGATTTTAAAAGGTAAATCCAAAACTTCCTTTTATAGTGAAATTTTTCACGTCAGGAACATCTCTATAGTTACCTCTCCACGCAAAGTCTAGTCGAAAAACTTTAAAAATATTACCAATACCAGCCGTATATTCGATATATGGTTTTTCGGGTGCTTTATATATAAGGTTCGATGCGTTTAGCATTTTATTGTCGCTAGATACGGTTCCGATTACAGTTTTTATTCCAATATTTTCTCTCCAATTTAATTTTCGAATATATGGAATTCTAGCAAATATTTTTCCGTTAAAATCATGATTCCATTGCAAGGTAGCGTATTGATCGGTTACAAATTCATAGAAATTAAGGTTGCTAAACGTATTTTGAATTGTAAAAATAGATTGATTTCCAGGCACAATACTCATTAATCCGAGTGGAATTGTTCCAAACGTTTTACCTACTTCGAGAGTAATGTTTGAAACTCCAATAGGTCCAATAACAATTGGTTGTCGATAATAGAGTTGTATTTTTTTGTAATTAAAATCGCTATTCAAAAAACCTTTTAATCCCTGCGAATAGTTTATGAAAAACCTACTATGCCGTGTATTATTTACATCACTTCTTTCGACTCCAAAACCTGTTATTTTTCTGCCTGGCGTGTAGTCTATTTGAAAATTAACTTCCGATTCGTTGATTTGTTTTTGTGTATAGGATTGTGTTAAATTTGTAAAATAAGTTAAACTAAATGTTGGAGAAGCCGATTTTAGTGTTCGATACGAAAAACCTGTACGAAAAACTAAATTTTTATAAAATTCACCTTCAATTTCGATATTCGATAAATTTATATTAGTTAATTTCCCATTACTTCCTGTAGTAAAAAGTCCTGACGAAGCAAAACTTCTGCCTAAAATATCATTGGTTGTGGTCAGTGACGCCCCAATCTGCTCTACATCAATGCGATTTCCACCAGAGATAATTATACGATTTTCGGGATCTACCATCCATTTTCCAGAAATGCCATACTTAAACTTTTGATCTTTAAATCCGTAGGCACCATAGCCCTGAATACGCCATTTATCGTTAAGTCCAAAATAGGTTCTTCCGCCAAGTCGCAAACGCAGACCTTCTACTTCGTTGTAGCCAACCGTTGACAGAATAGAACCAAAATCCCAATTATTTAGTTTTATATAACCAGTAGTTAAAATACTAACTGCGCTATACATTTGTTTAAATTTCTTTACTGTTTTGAGTGTATCGAGCATTTTATAAACGCCTTTTTCGTTTTTGTTAAGTTTTTCGAATCGATTTTCATTCCAAAAGTCATCGGTTTTCGCATAAATTTCGTTATCTAAATAATTTACATCTTCGGAATAGAATTTTTCGGGTTTTTCTATATTGAACTTATGATTTTTGAATAAAGTGGTACGTTTTCCATAAACTCCTTTTGATTCTTCTTTTTTGTTAAGGGCAAAATCCGACATCATATAATCTCTTGTGAGTAAAAATACCGAATCGTTTTCGACATCAAATTCTTGTTCGAGATAAATGTCTTTCACCCAGTTGATGTTGGCACTTTTAGTTACCGCTAAATTAATTTTTTTGATTGCCCAAGTGCTATCGTTTACCCAAAAATCACCTTTAAACGTAAGTTCCGATTTTCGGCGGGGATAAAAATTAATATTATAGCACCATTTTTTTTCTATAAAAGCGCTGTCGGATAGTACATAATTATATACATCAATTCCTGTTTTGGACAATGGGCTCGTAAAACTTTTATTAAAAAAATTTAAATAATTATCATAAATATCATATTTAGAATATAAATCACCCAAAAAGGTATTCACTGCGTCGCTATTATCTAAACCCGAATTTTTGTTGGCTTTCAGAATTTCTTTTATCTTACCTGTTTTTGTATTGCCATAAACTTCAGAAATTGCTTCGTTGATAAAAACAGGTAGATATGTTTTCCCAGTTATTTTTGAAGTATCTATTTGTTTAAAAATAAATTCCATTCCCTTAAAAAGTTTCTTTTTCATAAATGCACTATCGATGGTGTTCATGTCAAATTCAATTTTTTCGTATTTGTCCATCTGATATTTAGCAAACATGTTGAGTCCATTTTTATGTTTTCGAGCCCAAATTTTTCTCAAAATAGCAATTGCTGGATTATTTTTTTTAGATGTTTTTCCACGAAAAATTACTACTTCTTTTAGATTTTCGGTAGAATTTAATACAATTTTAAAATCGTAATTTACTGATTTTGTTAACGTAATTTCTTTATCGGAATATCCGTCGAAAGTAACCAACAAAACGGTGTAGTTTTTGTTAGATTCCAAATAAAAATGCCCATCTTCGTTAGCCAAAATCCCTTCGGTAGTTCCTTTAAAATTTATATTCGCAAACGGAATGGGTTGGTTTTTTTTATCAACAACAATACCACTAACTTTTGTTTGGGCAAAAGTTGAGTTTATAACACCAAGAAATAAAACGATATAAAAAATAAATTTAGACTTCATTAAATTGAATTTGAAATAAAAAACTTCATCAAAATTAATTTGATGAAGTTTCAAATATAGTAAATTTTGTATTACAAGTTTTGCAAAATAATTTAAGTTATAAAAACTATTTATTCATTACTTTTTTAACTGCTTTGATAACATCGTCGGAATTTGGTAGCCATTCTTTTAACAATGTCGGTGCATAAGGCGCAGGGGTGTCGGCAGTCGTAATACGCTGGATTGGAGAATCCAAAAAGTCGAAAGCACGTTCCTGAACAATATATGCAATTTCCGAAGCCACACTTGCAAATGGCCAAGCCTCTTCTAGAACTACCAATCTATTTGTTTTTCTAACTGAAGTTAAAATTGCCTCGTGATCCATTGGGCGAACCGTTCTTAAATCGATGATTTCGCAAGAAATTCCTTCTTTTTCCAAGGCATCAGCAGCAATAAATGCTTCTTTAATTATTTTTCCAAACGAAACAATAGTCACGTCTGTTCCTATTCTTTTAATATCTGCAACTCCAAGCGGGATAGTATAATCGCCTTCTGGAACTTCGCCTTTGTCGCCATACATTTGCTCCGATTCCATAAAAATTACGGGATCGTTATCTCTAATTGCAGCTTTCAATAAACCTTTTGCATCATAAACGGTACTCGGAACAACTACTTTTAGACCTGGAGTATTAGCAAACCAATTTTCGAATGCTTGCGAATGTGTTGCTCCCAATTGCCCTGCCGAAGCCGTCGGCCCTCTAAAAACCATTGGCATTGGAAATTGTCCTGCAGTCATTTGGCGCATTTTTGCAGCATTGTTTATAATTTGATCGATTCCAACCAACGAAAAGTTAAAGGTCATGTATTCCACAATAGGTCGACAACCATTCATGGCGGAACCTACAGCGATTCCTGCAAAACCAAGTTCGGCAATTGGAGTATCGATGACTCTTTTGGCTCCAAATTCGTCTAACATTCCTTTCGATGCTTTGTAGGCACCATTGTATTCAGCAACTTCTTCACCCATTAAATATACGGTTTCGTCGCGACGCATTTCCTCACTCATTGCCTCACAAATTGCTTCTCTAAATTGTATCGTTCTCATTATATATAGGTATCATAAATTTAAGTTAGCAAAAATAATTATTTTAAATCACTAAAACCACTATTTTGGTTTATTTATAATTTTTTTTGCTTTAAACTTGATAAAAAAAATTGTTTGGACTTCCATATTCCATAAACAAATATTAATTTTTTTCGGAATTTAAAAAAATAGTATGCTTGCATAGTATAAAATTCAATTTTTATTTCTAATTTTGTAATTCAATTAAAGAAATTTACATAATATGAAAATATTAGTTTGCATCAGCCACGTTCCTGACACAACTTCAAAAATTAATTTCGTAAATTCTGATTCAGAATTTGACACTAACGGAGTACAATTTGTTATCAATCCAAATGACGAATTTGGTCTAACTCGTGCCATTTGGTTTCAAGAACAACAAGGAGCAAACGTAACAGTTGTCAATGTTGGTGGACCAGAAACAGAACCAACTTTGCGAAAAGCATTAGCAATTGGAGCCAACGAAGCAATTCGTGTAAATGCAAATCCAACTGATGGATTTTTTGTTGCAAAACAACTTGCCGAAGTCATCAAAAATGGCGGATACGATTTGATTATTGCTGGAAAAGAATCACTTGATTATAATGGTGGAATGGTTCCTGGAATGTTAGCCGGAATTCTTGGATACAATTTCTTGAACTCTTGTACAGATTTGACTGTTGATGGAACTTCTGCAAAAGCATCTCGTGAAATCGATGGTGGAAAAGAATTAGTTTCAACTTCTTTACCATTAATAATTGGAGGACAAAAAGGATTAGTAGAAGAAAAAGATCTTCGAATTCCGAATATGCGTGGTATCATGACCGCAAGAACAAAAGTGTTAACTGTTTTGGAACCAGTTAGTGCAACATCAGAAACAAAAGCAATTAAATTCGAGAAACCAGCACCGAAATCGGCAGTAAAAATGATTTCTGCTGATAATTTAGACGAATTAATTACGCTATTACACAACGAAGCAAAAGTGATCTAATTTTAAATTATAAATTTTAAATGTTGAATTAGTATTCTAAAAACATTTAAAATTTATAATTCAACATTTAAAATAAAAAACATGTCAATATTAATCTACGCAGAATCAGCAGAAGGAAAATTCAAAAAAGTAGCCTTTGAATTGGTTTCTTATGCAAAAAAAGTAGCCGAATCCCTCGGAACAACTGTAACGGCAGTTACAGTAAATGTTAGCGATGTATCGGAATTATCAAAATATGGTGTCGATAGAGTTTTGAAAGTAACCAACGATAAATTATCTGGTTTTACTGCAAAAGCATACGCGGATGTTATAAAGCAAGCCGCCCAAAAAGAAAATGTGAAATTAGTGTTACTTTCTTCAACAACAGATAGTTTGTATTTAGCACCATTAGTATCTGTGGCTCTTGATGCAGGTTTTGCATCAAATGTGGTCGGTTTACCACTTTCGACATCGCCATTTCAAGTAAAAAGAAACGCTTTTTCGAACAAGGCTTTCAATATTACTGAAATTTCTACAGATATAAAAGTATTGAGTTTAGCAAAAAATTCTTATGGAATTTTCGAAAATGCTTCAACTCCAACTACCGAAGATTTTTCGCCAACAATTGGCGATAACGATTTTGGTGTAAAAGTAGAATCCGTAGAAAAAGCAAGTGGAAAAGTAACTATTGCAGATGCTGATATTGTGGTTTCTGCTGGTCGTGGAATGAAAGGTCCAGAAAACTGGGGAATGATCGAAAAATTAGCCGAAACATTAGGAGCAGCAACGGCTTGCTCTAAACCAGTTTCAGATTTAGGTTGGAGACCACACGGAGAACACGTAGGGCAAACAGGGAAGCCTGTTGCAACAAACTTATATATTGCAATTGGTATTTCTGGAGCAATTCAGCACATTGCAGGTATCAATTCATCGAAAGTAAAAGTAGTAATCAATACCGACCCAGATGCTCCGTTCTTTAAAGTTGCAGACTATGGAATTGTTGGCGATGCTTTTGATATAGTTCCAAGATTGACAGAAAAATTTGCTGCTTTCAAAGCACAAAACGCATAAAATTTAAAAAATAATTGCGTTATAAAAAAAACTATCTATTCATTTTTAGATAGTTTTTTTCTTTTTAGAAGCCAAAGTTTTTTGTTACTTTGCATATTATAAAATTTACAATTCTAAAAATTTAAAATGAGTTTAGTAAAACTTACCATAAAAGGAATTTCATACAGTCAGACTCAAAATGGTGCCTATGCGCTCATCATGAATGAAGTTGATGGTGAACGCAAATTGCCAATCGTTATTGGGGCTTTCGAGGCACAATCTATTGCAATTGCACTCGAAAAAGAAATTAAACCTACTCGTCCATTGACTCACGATTTATTCAAAAACTTCGCAGATCGATTCCAAATAATAGTCAAACAAGTAATTATTCACAAATTAGTAGATGGCGTTTTCTATTCGAGTATTATTTGCGAAAGAAACAAAATCGAAGAAATTATAGATGCTCGAACATCCGATGCCATAGCATTAGCATTGCGTTTTGGTGCACCAATTTTTACCTATAAAAATATTCTAGAAAAAGCAGGAGTTTATTTGAGTAATCAGCAAAATCAGAATTTGGACAATCAAGAAGATGATTTTTTATCTAATCCAGAAACTTTTGGAATTCAGGAAGAAACTAACATTTCGAACGGAATGTACTCTAAAAACACTATTGCAGAACTTCAGGAGTTTTTAGAAACCGCAGTTCAGGACGAAGATTACGAAAAAGCAGCCAAAATTCGTGATGAAATTTCGAAACGATAATATTTATTTTTAAGTACTATTTTCCAATAACATATTATTTAGTATGTTTTTCTAGACTAATAATCTAAACTTTTAAACGCTAAAACTTTTTCTGATAATGAAACAATACCACGATTTAGTAAAATACGTTCTTGAAAATGGAAACCAAAAAGGAGATAGAACGGGAACGGGTACAAAAAGTATTTTTGGTTATCAAATGCGTTTTGATTTATCCAAAGGTTTTCCGATGGTTACTACCAAAAAATTACACTTGAAATCGATTGTTTACGAATTACTTTGGTTTTTAAAAGGCGAAACAAATATTACCTATTTAAAAGAAAATGGAGTTAAAATTTGGGACGATTGGGCAGATGAAAATGGGGAATTAGGTCCAGTATATGGACATCAATGGCGCAATTGGAATTCAGAGGAAATTGACCAAATTACAGAATTAATCGAAACATTAAAAACCAATCCAAACAGCAGAAGAATGCTAATTTCTGCTTGGAATCCAAGTGTTTTACCAGATACAACAAAATCCTTTTCTGAAAATGTGGCAAACGGAAAAGTTGCCTTGCCACCTTGTCATGCCTTTTTCCAATTTTATGTTTCCGAAAATAAATTATCATGTCAATTATATCAGCGCAGTGCAGATATTTTTCTTGGGGTTCCCTTCAATATTGCTTCGTACGCTCTTTTTACGATGATGATTGCACAAGTTTGCAATCTAGAAGTTGGTGAGTTTATCCATACTTTTGGCGATGCTCACATTTATAACAATCATTTCGAACAACTAGAATTGCAACTCTCACGAGATTTAAAACCATTACCTAAAATGATTTTAAACCCAGATGTGAGAAATATTTTCGATTTTACTTTTGATGATTTCACTCTAGAAGGATATGAACCTCATGCACATATAAAAGGAGTTGTGGCGGTATAAATTAAGTTTAAAGTAATTGTTTATATTTGTATGAGTCGATTATAAAATTTTTAAACGATAACTAATAACCCTAAAATGGAAAAAGACCAGCACGAACTCTACGAATATGCAAGGAGACGCCTAAGACAAAAGAAAAATCTCTATTTTCACTTTGTTTTGTTTATAATTTTGAGTATTTTTATGGTAATTGCAAACAAATGGATTGGAGTAGGCGAACCTAATAATTGGTATATTTGGGTTTCTACTGCTTGGCTTTTTTTACTCATTCTTCATTTTATAAAAGTATTTATAACGGATCGTTTTATGAATAAAAATTGGGAGCGAGAACAAATAGACAAGTTAGTTGCTAAACAAGAAATTAAAATTAACGAACTCGAAAAACAAGTTCAAAAACAATAAAAATAGTTTAGTACAAAGTATTAAAATAGTAAATCCCAAATCCGAATTTCTAAATTAAAATGATTACACTAATTGCGGCTGTCGCCGAAAACAATGCACTAGGCAAAAACAATGATCTATTGTGGCATTTACCCAAAGATTTTAAACGTTTTAAAGAAATTACCTCTGGACATTATATTATTATGGGGCGAAAAACCTTTGAGAGTTTTCCAAAACCACTACCAAATCGAACACATATTATAATTTCTAGACAAAAAAAATATAATCCAGAAGGTTGTATTGTTGTTGAAAATTTAGAAAAAGCGTTCGAAGTTTGCCCAAAAAACGAAGATATTTTTGTCATTGGTGGAGGCGAAATCTACAGACAAACTATAGCAATTGCTCATAGACTAGACATTACAAAAGTACATTCGAGTTTTGATGCCGAAGTTTTTTTTCCAGAAATCGACATGACTATTTGGAAATTAGAATTTGAAGAATTTCATCCAAAAGACGAAAAACACCAATTTGATTTTACTTTTCGGACGTATATTAAAAAAGTATAATTTATCTTTTTGGAGTTTTCTAAAAGTAATTTTCTAAAATTTTGCGAAGTCTAGAATTCTAACAATCAATTTAATTATCTTTGTATATCAAAATAAAAAAATGTCTTCAACCGTTACACCATATAAAAATTCTGAACTCGGAAAAAAAGAGCAAGTTACTAAAATGTTCGATACTATTTCTGGAAATTACGACAGTCTAAATAGAGTAATTTCCTTTGGAATTGATATCAAATGGCGCAAAAAAGTTCTAAAAATTGTTTCGAATAAAAATCCAGAAACAATTTTAGATATTGCAACAGGAACAGGAGATTTAGCCATTTTAATGACTAAAACCTCTGCAGAAAAAATTATTGGACTGGATATTTCGGCAGGAATGCTTGAGGTTGGTCAGCAAAAAATAAATGCAAAACATCTTGAAAATAGAATACAAATGGTTTTGGGTGATTCGGAACAAATGCCATACAACGATGCTACATTTGATGCAATTACTGTAGCATTTGGAGTTCGAAATTTCGAAAATCTCGAAAAAGGACTTGCGGAAATTTTACGAGTTTTAAAGCCAAACGGAGTTTTTGTAATTCTCGAAACTTCCATACCAGAAAAGACACCATACAAACAGGGATATAGATTTTATTCCAAAAACATACTACCAGTCATCGGAAAGTTGTTCTCCAAAGACAATGTGGCCTACGGATATTTATCGGAATCGGCATCTTTTTTCCCTTATGGCGAAACCTTGAACAATATTTTACGAAAAATTGGGTTTATAGACGTAGTGGCAATGCCTCAAACTTTTGGAGTTGCTACAATCTATTCAGCATCAAAAAAATAACTATGAAGAAGATCTTAATTTTTACTTTGCTCCTTTTTTCTTTATTTGGGAATGCGCAATTCCGAAAAAACGTATTCAGCAAAAATCCAATTATAAACCTTGAAAACTGGGATAAACAAAAAATTTATTGGGGTTTTTATTTAGGTTTTAACGACTACGATTTTAAATTCGATTATAAAACAGTTGGGCCAGATATTCAGGTAATTGGAACAACGGGTTTTGATGTTGGGCTAATCAGCGACGTTCGATTAAATCAAACTTTTCATTTGCGATTTGAACCTGGACTAAGTTTTACTACTCGCGATTTGTATTATCCAAATTTAACTTTAGAGAAAGATTATTTACGACAAGTAAAATCTACCTATATAAACTTCCCATTATTATTGAAGTTTTCAGCCTTGCGAACGGGTAATGTTCGTCCATACTTGCTCGGCGGTTTTTCTGCAACGCTAAATCTTGCCAATAATGCCTCTGTTGCCGACGATAATTTACAAGGTGTTTTTAGGTCCAAACCTTGGACAACGAACTACGAACTAGGATTTGGTGTGGATTTGTATTTAGAGTACTTTAAATTTTCGCCTTCTATTCGAGGAGTTTTTGGAATAAACGACGAACTAATTCGAGATGCCGACCCGAATAGCCCTTGGACATCTAATATTGCGTCGATGAAGACCCGTGGTATTTTTGTGAATTTCGCTTTTCATTAAAACCATAAAATTTGTAAATTAATGGGACATAATGTCTTTTGCATTTGAAAAATTAAAATATAATTACTTCTTATAATAATTATTTTGAGTATTGGACAATTTTCATTGCGCCTTAAAAACACTCCTAAATTGGTACAAAATACGTTCTAATAACCTCAAATCTTCGGTAACAATTTCTGCAGAGCCTTTCATTTCTTGTTGAAACGGAATTTGCTTTTTGTACGATGATTGTAAACCATCGGGTAGTGCTACATCGAGCAATAAATTACCATCTTTGTCTGGAACTAGCGAAATGTTTTTTATTTTACCTTTTAGAATTCCAAACTCACGATCGGGGAAATTTGCCAATCGAATATTGACTTGCTGACCAGTTTTTATTTTTCCAGAGTTCAATGCAGGTGCTTTTACTTTGCCAATGTATCCTTTTTCGAGTTTTGGAATAATCGAAAAAACATTATCGCCCGATGTTATGGTTTGGTTTTCTGTCCAAATTTGTAAAAAAGTCACTTCGCCCGCAATAGATGATTTCAGAACATATTGCAATTCCCAGTCTTTAATGACTTTTTTGAGTTGATAAAACGATTGTGTAGCACTTCGCTCCAAGTTTATTCCTTCTTTGGTTTCATTGATTTGAGAACTTTTGGAATTTCTAGAGTTTTCTATCAAAGACGATTTGAGTTGCGAAATGGAGGAAAGCAATCCTTTGTAACTTTTTTCAGCCTGAAGATAACTCAATTTTTTATGCTCAAAATCTTGTGCCGAAACTACTCCTTTGTTAAACAAGGTTTCATAGCGTGTAATATCACTTTTTTGAAGGACTAATTCAGATTCATTAATGGTTTTTTGCTGTATCAAAAGATTTAAGCGTTCTTTTATTTGACTATTCTCTGAACTATTTGCAGCATTTTGAACTTCAAACGGCTGCAAATTCGAATTCAACTGATTCGAAATACAATCTTTTTGAAAAACGGCAAAAGCACTTTCGATATCGCCAAACTGTGCGTTTTGGAATAACTGAAACGGAAAATTCTTTGGATTTTTAGTGCGATTAATAATACTATCTAGCAAAAAGACATCTTTGTAATTAGCCGAATTTGCAATCACGGCAATTGGTTTGTTTTTTTGAATTGTAGTTTTGTCTTTTACCAAAATAGTTTCGATTCGACCCGATGTTTTTGCGACTAGTTTCTCGGGTGGAATATTAGTTGTGATGACGATTTCGGTTTTCACGACATCTGGATACTTCAAAAACCAAGACACAAAAAACAGCATAAATATAATTGCAAATATCAAAATTGTTCCCCATCGAATCATCCAATGTGGCACTTTTGTGAGAATATCTTGTACTTCTTCGCTTCGGAGTTCTATATCGTTATATTCTAGCATCTTTGTTTTTTTATAAATCTGAATTCAAAAATTTTTAATCTTCAATTTAAAATGTCAAGTCCCCAACTGCAATTGATTTCGAACTAATTCAAAATAATTACCTTTTAGTTTAACGAGTTTGTCATGGTTTCCAATTTCAATTATTTTTCCTTTTTCGAGAACCACAATTTGGTCGGCATTTATCACTGTACTTAATCTGTGCGCAATAACAACTACCGTTTTATCTTTAAAAAAAATATCGAGTTTTTGCATAATTTCTTTTTCATTATTGGCATCGAGTGCCGAAGTTGCTTCATCAAAAAACAACATCTCGGG
>JAYUFL010000141.1:0-4250 GCA_043738745.1 Bacteroidota bacterium | reverse complement strand
AAAGTGCCGAAACCTCTGAACCTGCTTGTGTAAATCGGAAAATATTATCAACAAAGAAAAGTACATCTTTTCCTTGATCAGAACCTGCACCATCACGGAAGTATTCTGCAATAGATAATCCAGAAAGGGCAACACGAGCACGAGCACCTGGTGGTTCATTCATTTGACCAAAAACAAAAGTCGCTTTTGATTCTCTCATTCCTGGCATATCAACTTTAGACAAATCCCATCCGCCTTCTTCCATAGAATGCATGAATGCTTCGCCATACTTAATAATTCCTGACTCTAACATCTCACGAAGTAAGTCATTTCCTTCACGGGTTCTTTCTCCTACTCCTGCAAATACCGAGAGTCCACCGTGACCTTTTGCTATATTGTTGATCAACTCCTGAATCAAAACTGTTTTACCAACACCAGCACCACCAAACAATCCAATTTTCCCACCTTTTGCATAAGGTTCAATTAAATCGATAACTTTAATACCTGTAAATAAAACTTCTGATGAAGTTGATAAATCTTCGAATCTTGGGGCTTGACGGTGAATAGACATTCCATTATCGCCATCTTTTGGCAAATTTCCTAAACCATCAATTGCATCACCAATTACATTGAATAAACGTCCATAAACATCTGCACCGATTGGCATTTTTATTGGGTTTCCTGTTCCTACAACTTCGTAACCACGACTCAAACCGTCTGTAGAATCCATAGAGATTGTACGAACAGTGTTTTCGCCGATGTGTGATTGTACTTCTAGAACTAACAGAGTTCCATCTTTTTTGGTGATTTCTAACGAATCATAAATTTTTGGAAGTTCAACATCTCCTCCGAAAACAACATCGACTACGGGTCCAATAATCTGCGCAACTTTTCCTATTACTTTTGACATTTTATTCAATTAAAAAATTAAAAATCATGAATTAAAAACTATTTAGTATTGAAATAATTTTAAACTATATCGACGAAATAAATTAATTATCAATAACTTATTTTTTCAAGTTGCAAAGATAATTTTTTAAAACATAAAAATCAAAACTTTTTTCGGAAAAAATTTAAAACTTCATTTGTCGGGTTTATGGGTTATTTAAATTTGTTGATTTTTTATAAATTTTATAAAAATCATCGAAATTAATCTTTCTCTTTTTCGACTGCGTCTTCGTAATCTGGATATAAAAATTTATTATAAGGAAAGCGAGTAATGTGGATTTGTCTCACGGCTTCGTATACTCGAGCGCGAAAATCTTCGAAGTTTTCTTTTTCTGTTGCCGAAATAAAAAGAGCATTTTCAGATCCAACTCTACTCATCCAAGTTTGTTTCCATTCGTCGAGCGTAAAATGTCTTGGTGTTTTTTCAGTAATCAAATCATCGTCATCGATAGTCAAATGTTCGAAATCATCTATTTTATTGAAAACCATAATTGTTGGTTTTGCATTGCTTTTGATGTCTAACAAAGTCTTGTTTACAGATTCGATATGATCTTCGAAATCTGGATGCGAAATATCTACAATATGCAGTAATAAATCGGCTTCGCGAACTTCATCGAGTGTGCTTTTGAAAGAATCAACCAACTGCGTTGGTAATTTTCTAATGAACCCAACAGTATCAGAAAGTAAAAAAGGTAAATTTTTAATCACAACTTTTCGAACCGTAGTGTCCAAAGTTGCAAAAAGTTTGTTTTCTACAAATACATCACTTTTTCCAACAGCATTCATCAACGTTGATTTTCCAACATTAGTATAACCAACCAAAGCAACCCGAACCATTTCGCCACGATTTCCGCGCTGAACGCCCATTTGTTTGTCAATGGTTTTGATTTTTTCTTTCAATAATGCAATGCGATCACGAACAATTCGACGGTCGGTTTCGATTTCGGTTTCACCAGGTCCACGCATTCCGATTCCTCCTTTTTGGCGTTCCAAGTGCGTCCACATTCCTGCGAGGCGTGGCAGTAAATAAATACATTGAGCCAATTCTACTTGTGTTCGCGCATACGAAGTTTCGGCACGTTGAGCAAAAATATCCAAAATTAAGTTGGTTCGATCTAGAACTTTACAATCCAAAATTTTAGAAATATTTTTTTGTTGTGAGGGCGACAATTCGTCATCAAAAATGACACTTGTTATGGCGTTATTTTTTATGTATATACTAATTTCTTCTATTTTTCCGGTTCCAAGAAAAGTTTTTGGATTTGGTCGTTCCATTTTCTGAAAAAAACGTTTCACAACTTCGCCACCAGCCGTAAAAGTTAAAAATTCTAATTCGTCGAGATATTCTTTTAATTTTGTTTCGCTTTGATTTTGAGTTATAATTCCAACGATAATCGTTTTCTCAAAATTTATAATTTCTTTATCTAACATTTTCGGTTTTGTAATTGAATGCAAAAATACATATTAACAATGAATTTTAAACAACTTCAATATAAAAACAAATTTGTAAATTCGCATTTTAAAATAAAAAGATGGCTTTGAAAAACACAAACCCAACCACAACTTTGGCTTGGCAAAAATTACAGAAAAATTTTCTAGAAATTCAAAATGTTTCTATGAAAAGCATGTTTGCAGTAGACGAACATCGAACTGAAAAATTTCATATCAAATGGAATGATTTTTTAGTGGACTATTCAAAAAACAGAATCAATCAAGAAACAATGGATTTGCTTTTGCAATTAGCCAATGAAGTTGATTTAAAATCTGCCATTTCGGGCTATTTTGATGGAGAAATCATTAATAAAACCGAAAATCGTGCAGTTTTACATACTGCTTTGCGTGCACCAGAAAACGCATCGATTTTGGTTGATGGAGAAAACGTGATGCCAAATATATATAAGGTAAAAGAAAAAATTCAAAAATTTACTAACGAAATTGTTAATGGCGACCGAAAAGGATACACAGGAAAGATGTTTACCGATGTTGTAAATATTGGAATTGGCGGTTCTGATCTTGGTCCGGCAATGGTGGTTGAGGCGCTGCAATTTTATAAAAATGTGTTGAATGTTCATTTTGTTTCGAATGTTGATGGCGATCACGTTCAGGAAATTATTAAAAAATTGAATCCCGAAACTACTTTGTTTGTAATTGTTTCCAAAACATTTACCACACAAGAAACATTGACAAATTCTGAAACTATCAGAAAATGGTTTTTGAAGTTTGCAAAGCAAGAGGATGTAGCCAAGCATTTTGTAGCGGTTTCGACAAACATTCAAAAAGTAACCGAATTTGGGATTAATCCAGATACTATTTTCCCGATGTGGGATTGGGTTGGCGGACGATTTTCGCTTTGGTCAGCCGTTGGTTTAACTATCAGTTTAGCCGTTGGTTTTGACAATTTTGATAAATTATTGAAAGGAGCAAACCAAATGGATGAACATTTCAAAACCGCATCTTTCGATAAAAACATTCCAGTTATTTTGGCTTTATTGAGCATTTGGTATAATAATTTCTATGGCGCTGAATCCGAAGCATTGATTCCGTATACTCAATATTTACAAAAATTGGCGCCATATTTACAACAGGGCATCATGGAAAGCAACGGTAAAAGCATTGGGCGTGATGGAAAACCAGTAAACTATCAAACTGGTACAATCATTTGGGGTGAACCAGGAACAAATTCGCAACATGCTTTTTTTCAGTTAATTCATCAAGGAACCAAGTTGATTCCGACAGATTTTATAGGATTTGTAAAACCGCTTTACGGAGATAAAGACCATCATGACAAATTAATGTCTAACTTTTTTGCTCAAACGGAGGCTTTACTATACGGAAAAACGGATGATGAGGTTCAAATAGAATTTTCAAAACTAGGAATTTCTCAAGAGCAAGCAAATTTTTTGTTGCCTTTTAAAGTTTTTGAAGGCAACAAACCCACTAATACAGTATTAATTGAAAAATTAACTCCCGAAACCTTAGGTTCATTAATCTCGCTATACGAACATAAAATTTTTGTACAAGGTGTAATTTGGAATATTTTTAGTTACGACCAATGGGGCGTGGAACTTGGCAAACAACTAGCAAGTTCTATTTTGCAAGAAATTAACACGAAAACCATAAAAAATCACGATAGTTCCACCGTGTTTTTGCTAAAAAATTATTTAAATAGTAATGATTAATTTTATTTTAAATCGTTTTATTTAAATAAAATCTATTTTTCAAGTGTTTTAAATGCGAATAATGTAATTTTATGAAAAATAGAGTTCCGACATTGTTAACTTTTACTTAACATTTATAAGAAAAGAAAGACGGACATTTGCATA
>JAYUFL010000140.1:0-11738 GCA_043738745.1 Bacteroidota bacterium | reverse complement strand
TTTATCGATATGATTTCTGAACCTACTTCTATTTTTTTATCATAAGATTTGTTTTTCACCACAAAAAGTTTGTTGTCAAAAATTTCGAAATCAAATTGAGACAAAGGTCCAATTCCTTTTTTTGCTAATGCTGCAATTTGTTTTTTAGAATATTTTTTTTCGTTAGGATAAACAAAGATGTGTCCTTCTCTAACTTCGGCAACTACAGGAGTTAATTTTTTATAGAATTCGTAACTCGTCATGGGTTTTTTTATAGTCGATTTGAGGCTATCGAATTTAAAATCTAAATCTTTTTTAGAAATATACCAATATAATTTTGGGTGTAGTTTCTGGAGTTTTTGATACGTAAAATCAACATCCGATTTTAGTTTTTCTTCAGAAATTAAATCGTTAAGATGGTCATTGTTACTATTAATTGAAGAACAATTCGATAGAAAGATAGATAAAATAATTAAATAGTATTTTTTCATGAAATTTATTTTTTTAGAAGAAAATATAAAGGTTTGAATTTATTTGTAAAACATCAAAATTATTGATTATTTAGTAATCAAAATTGTAAAAATGTAATTTCTAAACCTGAATAACTCCTAGATTAAACTTCTTTTCTATTGGCGATTGGTTTGCTGCTTCGATTCCCATTGAAATCCAAGTTCTTGTATCGAGAGGATCGATAATTGCATCAGTCCAAATTCGTGCTGCAGCATAATATGGCGAAACTTGCTCATCATATCTTGCTTTAATTTTGTCAAAAAGTTCTTTTTCTTTGACTTCATCGACAATTTCTCCCTTCGATTTTAATGACGATGCTTCGATTTGTGCTAATACTTTTGCGGCTTGAGTTCCCCCCATAACTGCTAATTCGGCACTTGGCCAAGCAAAAATTAATCTTGGGTCATAGGCTTTTCCGCACATAGCGTAGTTTCCAGCACCGTAAGAATTACCAACAATTACAGTAAATTTTGGTACTACCGAATTCGAAACTGCATTCACCATTTTTGCTCCGTCTTTAATAATTCCGCCATGTTCGGATTTGGAACCCACCATAAAACCCGTTACATCTTGCACAAATACCAACGGAATTTTCTTTTGGTTGCAATTGGCAATAAATCGAGTTGCTTTATCGGCAGAATCGGAATAAATTGCTCCACCAAATTGCATTTCGCCTTTGGCGTTTTTGACAACTTTACGTTGATTGGCAACTATTCCAACGGCCCAACCATCAATTCTGGCATATGCAGTAATTAGAGTTTTGCCATAATCGGGTTTGTATTCGTCGAGTTCAGAATTATCGACCATTCTTTTTACGATTTCGTACATATCATATTGCTCGGCACGAGATTTTGGCAAAATTCCGTAAATATCTTGTTCGTTCAAGGCTGGTTTTGCTGATTTTATTCTATTGAAACCTGCTTTTTCGAAATCTCCAATTTTTCCAACAATACTTTTTATTCTATTCAAGGCATCTTTATCGTCTTTGGCTTTGTAATCGGTAACGCCAGAAATTTCGCAATGTGTAGTTGCACCGCCAAGTGTTTCATTATCTATAGTTTCGCCTATTGCGGCTTTAACCAAATAACTTCCTGCTAAAAATATACTTCCAGTTTTATCCACAATCATGGCTTCGTCGCTCATAATTGGTAAATAGGCGCCACCAGCAACGCAACTGCCCATTACTGCCGAAATTTGAGTAATTCCCATACTCGACATGATGGCATTGTTACGAAAAATACGTCCAAAATGTTCTTTATCTGGAAAAATTTCGTCTTGCATGGGCAAATAAACGCCTGCAGAATCTACGAGGTATATAATAGGTAAACGATTTTCCATGGCGATTTCTTGCGCTCTTAAATTTTTTTTACCAGTTATTGGGAACCATGCTCCTGCTTTTACAGTGGCATCATTTGCAACGACAACGCATTGTTTTCCTGAAATATAACCAATTTTTATAACAACTCCACCACTAGGACATCCGCCGTGTTCGGCATACATTCCGTCGCCCACGAATGCTCCAATTTCAATAGATTTTGATTTTTCGTCGAGCAAATAATCTATACGTTCACGAGCAGTCATTTTGCCTTCGAGATGCAATTTCTCTATTCTTTTCATTCCACCGCCAAGTTTTACTTTGGCAAATCGTTGTTTTAAATCAGATACTAAAAGTTTATTGTGATCTTCGTTTTTGTTGAAGTTTAAATCCATTTTGTAAAATATAATTTTTTGCTAAATTACAAAATCAGTTTTGATATTGAAATTATCATTTTAAAGAAATTCAATTTTAAGTTTTTGTTATGATTTAATGTTCGCTTAACATTACATTCTTACATTTGTATGAAATTTAAAACATAAAAAATGTCAATAAATAGTATCTTTCAGTTTCTTGTACCAAAAGAAAAAAAATTTTTCCCATTGTTTGAACAAGCAAGTAGTAATTTAGTTTTGATTGCAAACACATTGCACGAAGCAGTTAACTTACCTGCAAAAGAAAGAAAAGAGTCATTTGATAAAATAGATGAATTAGAACAAATTGGTGAAAATATTACACGCCAAACTAATATTGAATTGAGTAGAAATTTCATTACGCCATTTGATCGCGAAGATATTCATGCTCTTATAACTTCAATTGATAACGTTTCGGATAATATTCATGGAGCAGCTAGCAGAATGAAGTTATACCAGGTTGATAAAATAACAAAATCTATCCGAAAATTAACAGAAATTAATCTTGAGGCTTGCCAAATTATAGATCAAGCAGTGAGAGAATTACGAGATTTAAAGAAAATGAAAAAAATTACTGATGCTTGCACCAGAATTAATAAATTAGAAAATAAATCCGATAATGTTTATGATAAAGCAGTTTACGAACTATTTGATAGTGAAATTGATGCAAAAAATATTATTAAATATAAAGAAGTTTTATCGGTTTTGGAATCTGCAACAGATAAATGTAAAGGAGTTGCATCGGTTTTAGAATCTATTGCTGTAAAACATTCATAACATAACTATTTTATAAATCTTTAATTATGTTTACATTACTTATAGTTATTATTGTCCTAGCACTCATTTTTGATTATATTAACGGTTTTCACGATGCTGCAAACGCCATTGCCACGATTGTTGCTACCAAAGTTTTAACTCCATTTCAAGCAGTTATTTGGGCGGCATTTTTTAATTTTTTGGCGTATTGGGTTTTTGGTTTTGGAGTTGCTGATACCGTTGCAAAAACGGCAAACTCTAGTAGTATTGATTTGGTTACTATTCTTGCAGGAATAATAGCTGCTATAATTTGGAATTTAATTACTTGGTGGAAAGGAATCCCATCGTCATCATCTCATACACTTATTGGAGGATTTGCAGGGGCTGCAATTGCTCATGGTTTATTGAAAGTAACGGATCCCGAACATGCAGGTTTTAAAATTGTAAACTGGTTTAAAGCTGCAAAACAAGGAGAACTTTTACCATCTGGAGTTATTATTGTTATATCATTTATTGTATTAGCGCCGTTATTGGGAATGATAATTTCGTATTTTATTTCCCTTTGGCTAATGTATTCTTCTAAAAAGAGTATTTACCCAAAAATAGTTACAGCCATATTAATACTTCTAGCAATTTGGTTTTTGTCAAGCATTTTAAAATTTGATGTAAAACCAGATTTAACCAAAAAATATTTATTCAATAATTCATTTTGGTATTTTATTAGTGAACCATCAAATATTAAATGGTTTTTAGTTGCTGTTATCTTTTTCAGTTTAGCCATTTTTAATTTATTTTTTAGCAGTTTTTCAACTGCAAAAGCAGAAAAAGTTTTAAGAAAAATGCAATTATTGTCATCTGCAGCATTTAGTCTAGGACATGGAGGTAATGATTCTCAAAAAGTAATGGGGATTATTGCTGCCGCAGTTGCTGTGTATTTACGAATGAATCCAAATGTAAATATGTCCTCAAACTGGCTAGATTTAAATGTAATTTTACCAAATGAAGATATGGGTATTAAAGCCAATATGCCAAGTTGGATTCCACTAGCATGTTATACCGTTATTGCTTTGGGAACATTAAGCGGAGGTTGGAAAATTGTAAAAACAATGGGTTCTAAAATTACTAAAGTTACTGCTTTTGAAGGTGTGGTTGCTGAATCTGCAGGAGCATTAACCTTATTTACGACAGAGCATTTTAAAATTCCTGTTTCTACAACACACACAATTACAGGTTCTATAATAGGAGTTGGGTTAACCAAACGTGTTTCTGCAGTTCGTTGGGGTGTAACAATAAAATTACTTTGGGCTTGGCTTTTAACAATCCCAGTTTCGGCATTATTGGCTGGAATTATTTATTGTATATTATCATTATTTTTATAGAAAAACTTAAATTTCAGAGCCAAGTCGAAAAACTTGGCTTGTTTATGCTAAAAATTTAGCCTTCAATTCTAATGTTGGAATCATACAACTTTCTTTCTTGCCAAGCCATTTATAACGATTTCGGGCTATAAAATCATAAGCAAAATCACGAAAGAATCTCGGGAAAATTTTGAATACAATTACTAATTTAAAAACTCCATCTAAATTTTTAACGATTTCTAAAGCGGCATTTGATTTTATATAAAAGTTACTATTTGGTTCATAAAGCACAACGCTATCAATATTTTGGTTTTGTAAACCTATATTTTTTATAATTTCTTGACCAATTTCTGATTGCAAAGCAACAAACCTAAAAACATCTTTTTTGTCATGTTTTATTACGAACTGCACAAACGAATTGCACAAATTGCAAACGCCATCAAACAAGATTATTTTTTTATTTTCTGGTAGATTCATTAAAAAAGGTTTAAAAGTTTATAAAAAAGTTTAAAGGTTTAAACCTTCTAAACTATATATCAATCAACAAACTCAAGTGCTTCCA
Source organism: Bacteroidota bacterium (assembly GCA_043738745.1). GTDB lineage: Bacteria > Bacteroidota > Bacteroidia > Flavobacteriales > Flavobacteriaceae > Flavobacterium. The sequence continues at coordinate 6,845 of JAYUFL010000140.1, read as the reverse complement.
TACTCACTTTCGAAGTAAAAACACCGTAATTCACAACGGCTTTGTTTTTCTCTATTTTGTCAATAGTTCCGATTGCTTTTCCGTCATACATTCGAACTCGATCTCCAATTTTCAAAATGGGTTTTGGTTTAATGATAATTGGTTTTAACTTCTTTTCTTTCTTTTCGACCCTAATTTCCTCGACTTTTATTTCGATTTCTTTTTTAATAGCAATTTCTTTTTCTTTTTTTACAATTGATTCTTTGACGGTTGCTTTTCGTCGTTTGGAATTATCCATTTCGACAATTTTCAAGAATTCGGCAACCAATTCTTTTTTGTTTTTGTTGTTGAAATATTTTTCAGAAATTGTGTCGACTTTTTGACCAATATAAATCAGTTTTTGGTTAGAATCGTATAACTCTTGGTAACTTTCGAGTTTTTCCTTGATTTTAATATTCGTTTTTTCCATCAATTTGCCTTCTTCACGCGCTTTTGATTCGACTTCTTTCAAATCTTGCGACGTTTTTTCCATTCTCGAACGTTCTTTTTGCATTTTGGCAATTGTGTTGTCAAAACGCACTTTCCCGGTTTCGATTTTCTTTTTGGCACGATTTATTAACCCAAACGGAATGCCATTTTTTTGGGCAACTTCAAACGTAAACGAACTTCCTGCTTGCCCCAAAGCCAATTTATACATTGGTTCATAGGTTTTTTCGTCAAATAACATGTTGGCATTAGTTGCAAACGGCAATTCGTTAGCCAAAATTTTTAAATTAGAATAATGTGTAGTAATAATTCCAAATGCTTCACGATGATAAAATTCTTCCAAGAAAATTTCTGCCAATGCGCCGCCCAAATCAGGGTCAGATCCTGTGCCAAATTCATCAATTAAGAACATCGTTTTGGCATTGCATTTCTTCAAGAAATAGTTCATGTTTTTTAAACGATAACTATACGTACTCAAATGATTTTCAATAGATTGATTGTCGCCAATATCCGTCAAAATTCTATCAAATAAAAAAGTTTCGCTTCGTTCGTGAACCGGAATCAACATCCCAGATTGCAACATCAATTGCAATAATCCAACGGTTTTTAAGGAAATGGTTTTTCCACCAGCATTTGGGCCAGAAATAACAATTATTCTATTATTTTGATCTAATTCGATGGTCTGTGGATGCGTAACTTCCTTTTTTTCATTATTGTTTAATAGCAAAATAGGATGAAAAGCATCACGAAAATACATTCTGCGTTCGTTGGTTATTTTTGGTAGAATGCCGTTAATTCTTCGAGCATATTTTGCTTTAGAAGCAATTACATCAACATCGCTCAAAAAATCTTGATATCTGATAATTAATGGCAAAAAATGACGAATATTATTGGTCAATTGCTTTAAAATTCGCTGAATTTCTTCTTTTTCTTCGTATTCTAAATTGCTCAATTCACGTGAATAGTGTAAGGTTGTTTCGGGTTCGATATAGGCAATGCTTCCTGTTTTTGAATTACCTAAAATAGAACCTTTCACTTTGCGACGATACATTGCTAAAACCGCTAGAACTCTGCGATTATTGACAAAACTTTCCTTAATATCATCTAAATATCCTAATGAGTTATATTGGGACATTGCCATTCCGAAACTCTGATTGACTTTGCCACGAACCACACTCATATCTCGACGAATGTTTAATAAATCGGGACTTGCATTGTCTTTTACTTCGCCGTATTTATCCAAAACATCATCAATCATGTTAATAATATCTTTGGTATATTCGACTTGTAATGCTCTGGAATTCAGATTTGGATAATATTCATCGAATTTTTTTAAGTACAACAAAAGAAAGTTTACAGTTATTGAAATGGCAGAAATTTTTCTAAAACTTCCAACTTCTAGAAAACTATCTTCGATGGCTAAAAACTTGATTTCGTGCGATATAGTTTCGAATCCATGGTTTGGAATTGCATTGTTATTATCAAATGACGAACGGTATTCTGAGGTTTGCAAAAGCGATTTTTCGAGTGTAATTGCATCTTGAAAAGGAATAATTTCTAATGCTTTTTGCGCACCAATTTCGGTGTTGCAGCCAGCAGAAATGGTTTCAAGAACTGTCGGGAATTGTAAATCTTGTAACGTTTTTTCGGTAATCGAGATCATAGTTTGTATTAAAGTTTCAAAGTTACAATGTTTAGTTTTAACAAATAAATATTATAATTATATTTGTAGAAAATTAACTAATGTTTGAGTCTGACTTTCTTGTTTCTTGGCAAAATATTTTAAAAACCGAAATCGAAAAAGAATATTTTGATAATTTATTGGATAATGTTCAGTATGAATATGAACATTATACTTGTTTTCCGCCCGAAAATTTAATTTTTGCTGCTTTCAACAAATGTTCTTTCGAAGATTTGAAAGTTGTAATTATTGGACAAGATCCTTATCATGGAGAAGGCGAAGCCAACGGTTTGTGCTTTTCTGTTAATGATAGTGTAAAAATTCCACCATCATTGCGCAATATTTTTAGAGAAATAAATGATGATTTAGAACAAATTTTATTACCTACTTCGGGGAATTTAGAACGTTGGTCAAGTCAAGGAGTTTTGTTGTTAAATACTACTTTAACGGTTCGAAAAGACTTGCCAAATAGCCACAATCATTTAGATTGGAAAATTTTTACAGACAATGTTATTCAATTAATTTCTGATAAAAAAGAAAATATTGTTTTCTTGCTTTGGGGCAATTTTGCTCAAAAAAAAGGTTCAAAAATAGATAGAAACAAGCATTTAGTTCTAGATTCGGGACATCCCTCGCCAATGAGTGCCAATCAAGGAAAGTGGTTTGGTTGCAAACATTTTAGTCAAACAAATGTTTATTTAAAATCAAAAAATTTAAATGTAATTACTTGGTAGTTTTAATCCAAAGTTAACGCTCCTAAAATTTCTTTGTGCAGAAACCTACCTCCAGGGTATTTATCTGAATAATCTAAATTTAACCATACATTTCCTCGCTCGTCAATATGATAATTCAGTTGCTTTCCTTTAGATTCTTTCGGGAAAAGTACTTTTTTTATGAGATAATTAATGTTTTCTAAATCGGATTTTTTACCAATTAAAATTTCTGGATACATGTGTCCATCGGTATGAATGAGTCTTGGAGTGCCACCAATCGCACGAATACAAGCCGCCATAAAAATGGAGTGATCATCGCAATCACCTGATAAATAACGAACTGACTCGCTTGCGTTGGCAATATATTCCTTGTTTTTTGGATCAGAAACATAATTCCAGCGAGAATTTATTTCTTTGAATACTGCAAAACATTGAATAATAACTCGATAATTTCCTTTACGGATTTTGGCAAAATGTTTTAAAGTTGCCATAATTGCGAAATCACGAACTTGTGGATTTTCGTATTCAATAGCATTCAAAATTTTGGATTTATTAGGAAAAGGTAATAATTTTTCGATGATAATATCTTGTGGATTTGGATTATCGTTCATTGTATAAAGCATTGAATTATAATCTTCTACGACATTGCTAAATCCATATTTACCAAAAATACTTCCAAATATTAATGCTATTAAATACAAAAAAACACTCAATAGTGTTATGCGACGCATGAGTCGAAGCACATATTGAATGATTAATAAAATTATCAGGAAAAGTAGAATTCTATCAATTTGAAAAAACCAATTCAAATCGACAAGATTTTGATGTATAATTATGAATACAGGTATGGTTATCAATATATTAAGCAAAAAAATAATGATAGAATCCCAAGGTTTAGCAATCTTGAATTTTGCGGATAAATACCTGTAAAAAAGTTTGGCTTTGTCTATCATTGAACAATTGGAATCAACTAAATTGACTTCACGATTGTTGCAAAAGTACTCATTTTATCAATAATTTTAAGGTCAAATAATTGATTTTGAATTTTATTGAAAGTTTCTTCACTTAAATTTTCTTGCGACCATTCAGTTATTGACAACCACTCGCAAATATCTTCTGTTTTAAGATTGTATTTCGTTGCTAATTTTTGATCAATATTTTGAATATTTTTGAAATCAGATGTTTTTTTATTGATAATTTCTAAAATTTTGCTAATTATTTTTGGATATTTTTCGAGAATTTCGTTTCGAACCGCAATTACAAAACAAGGCCACGGAGTTGGGCAATCTTCAAGTTTTCTAAAAATTCCAGCATCTACAAATGGTTTGGTCATAAAACGTTCCCACATAAAATAATTAGATTTTCCAGATGCTAAACTTTCGACGGCACCATCAATAGTATTCACGATTTCGAATTTCAGATTATTAGTTTTCCAACTTTGATTTTTCGCATTAACATAAGCCATTAATTGCGATCCAGAACCCAATCGGGAAATAGCAACTTTTGTGTTTTCTAATTCCGAAATTGTTTGATATTTGGAATTTGCTGCAACATGAATTCCCCAAACGAGAGGGCTTTTGACATAAATTTGTACAATCGAACTATCATTTCCTTCAACAATATCTTTAAAAATTCCTTCTGTTAAAATCACTGCAATATCGGTTTCTTCATTGCGCAACATTTGACACATTTTGCCAGTTCCTTCGGGAACATTTATCCATTGAAAATCGATGTTTTCTGATAAGAATTCCTCATTTTCTATACATAAATGCCAAGGGAAATTGAAATGTTCTGGAACTCCAGCGATTTTAATTGTTTTCATTTTGTCATTGCGAGGAACAAAGCAATCTCATCCTCTTTTTAGTTTGAAAGTTTTTCTATACAAGTTTCTCGAATTTTCCAAATTTCATCAAAAGTAAAGTTAGATTTAGTTTCTATCAACCAATTTCTAATAAATATCTGATGATAATCTATTTTAAAATCGGAAACTTGAAACGGTTCAATTTCGATTTCTTGTATTAAATCGGCTCTAATTTTATCGAAATTTGAATTTTTAGAAGTTACATCTACTATTTTTTGATCAATTTTTAAATAACAATGCGCTTCGGGAATAAAATCGATTTTATGTTCCGAAAGAATTTTTTCAATGTTTGTATTTTGCTCGTTCATTTTATAAATTCCAATAAATAATTGAACGTTCGGAATATTATTTTTATTTGCAAAATCTTTTAGATAAGCATGTTTTGAACTGCAAGTTCCTTTGTTTTCTGAAATTACTAACGAAAAATCTTTGCGATTTGAATTGCGACCGTAAGGAATTTGTTTTACAAAATAGATGGTTTCTTGAAAGTTCATATTCTATAAATTGGGATTTTTCAATTGCCACCATTTCCAAGGATTTCCATCTTTATCGTAGTAATCTTCGATAAAATTCATTCCAATTTTTTTCATAATAGTATTAGAAGCATCGTTTTGAGAATGGGTATAAGCGTTCATTTTTTTGATTTTCATGATATTAAAACCATAATCCAGCCATGCAAATGAGGCTTCTGTTGCGTAACCTTTCCCCCAAAAATCTTCGTTTAGCCGATAACCAAAATCGTAAAAATTGGTGTTTCCGTTTTCAGTTTCTGTCACAAATTTTATGCCGCACCAACCCATAAATTCATTGGTTTTTTTCAGAATTACCGCAAATCGTCCAATACTATTTTCGGAATATTGATTTCTCACAAACTCGATTATTTTTCGGGTTTCATCAATAGTCTGTGTTGGTTTTTGCCACAAATATTTATGTACATTTGGGTTATTATCCATTGCAAAAAACGCTTCGGCATCCGATGGTTTTAGTTCTCGCAAAATTAGTCGTTCAGTTTCTAGAATTAAATCCATTTTTATAAAATTTTTAAATTCGAAATAATAATTCCAAAACCATCTGGGTCGAGAATAATTTTACTTTTTTCGTTCCAAAAAGGGTTTTTGGATTTTATTAAATCAATATTACTATTTGAAATATTTTCTAAAATTTGTTCATATTCGATGTTATTTTCTGGATAAAAAACCAAATAATCTTCTTCACCAAAATTAAATGCTACAATATCATTCGATTTTGTGAACTCCAAATGCCAATCGAGATTTGGTTTTCCAATAAAAATCCCATCATAATTGTTATGATTTTCAAATCCGCCAAGTAATTCAAAACCAAGAATATCAATATAAAATGGTTTAATTTTCTCGAGATTGTTTGTATGTCGGGCAAATCGTAGTTTCATTTTTTAAACCTGAAATCAAAAATCGTTAATCACTAATCTGCAATCATTTTCTCCAAAGTATAAGCAATTAATTCATCAACGGCTTTGTATGGATCTTCACTAAAAGTTCCAGAAGCACGATTGGCAATTATTGCATTTAATGACAGAGCATTATGTCCTAAAAGTGCCGAAAGACCATATATTGCTGCCGTTTCCATTTCGAGATTCGTAATTCTATTTTCTTCAAAAATAAAATTATCCATTTTGTCATTCTGATTCTCATCTTGAATATTCAAACGCAAAACCCGACCTTGTGGTCCATAAAATCCACCAGCCGTTGCAGTAATTCCTTTGTGCATTTTATCGCTTTCGATTAACTTTTCGAGTTTCTCTGAACAAGCAATTGCATAAGGTTTTCCTTTTCTGGAATCCCAATCAAGATGTTTCACAAATGCATTTTCCATTTCTTGATTCGAAACTTCATCGATTAAATAGGAGCGAAGCATATTGTCCAAACCCAATCCAAATTTCGACATTACAAAACTATCTACAGGAATATCGGCTTGCAATGCACCCGAAGTTCCAATTCTAATAATATTTAACGAAGTCAGTTTTTCTTTAACTTCACGAGTTTTCAGGTCAATATTAACCAAAGCATCAAGTTCATTGATTACAATATCAATATTATCTGGACCAATTCCGGTGGACATAACCGTAATTCGTTTACCTTTCAAAGTT
>JAYUFL010000139.1:0-11756 GCA_043738745.1 Bacteroidota bacterium | reverse complement strand
GACATTCCTTTATACATGAGGATTGCTAATGAATTGTATTTGAAAAGATTAATTGTTGGTGGTTTTGATGGTGTTTATGAATTTTCGAAAAACTTCCGAAACGAAGGAATGGACCGAACGCACAATCCAGAGTTTACCGCAATGGAAATATATGTTGCCTACAAGGATTACCATTGGATGATGAAATTTACCGAAAATTTGCTCGAACATTGCGCCATTAGTGTAAACGGAACGAGCGAAGCGACTTTTGGCGAACACAAAATAAATTTTAAAGCGCCATATGCTCGTGTTACAATGACCGATTCTATAAAACATTTTACGGGTTTTGATATTTCTGGAAAATCCGAAAGTCAACTTTTTGAAGCAGCAAAATCTATGGGAATAGAAGTTGATGCTACAATGGGAAAAGGAAAATTAATAGACGAAATTTTTGGTGCAAAATGCGAAGGAAATTACATTCAGCCCACTTTTATTACGGATTATCCAAAGGAAATGTCGCCACTTTGCAAGCAACACCGCGATAATCCTGAACTTACAGAACGTTTCGAACTAATGGTTTGTGGTAAAGAGGTTGCCAATGCTTATTCGGAATTAAACGACCCTATTGATCAACGGGAACGCTTTGAGGAACAAATGAAATTAGCCGAAAAAGGCGATGACGAAGCCACTGGAATTATCGACGAAGATTTCCTTAGAGCCTTAGAATACGGAATGCCTCCAACATCTGGATTAGGAATAGGAATGGATCGACTAATGATGTATTTGACAAATAATTCATCTATTCAAGAAGTTTTATTTTTTCCACAAATGCGTCCAGAAAAAAAACAAGTTGTAATTGAGTTACTCGACGAGGAAAAACTAATAATCGATTTGCTAAAAACCAATGACAGCAAAATGGATTTGGGTTTACTGAAAGTAAAAGCAGATTTGAGCGGGAAAAAATGGGATGCTGCCATGAAAGGGATGTCCAAACACGGATTAACGAAAGTTACTTTGGTTGGAGACAGCAAAATCGTGGAATTGGTAGGGTAATATTTTTAAAATAAATGAAAAAGCGGTTCTGAAAATTATTTCAGAACCGCTTTTTTTATTTAAAATTATAATCATTTAGAAAGTTTTCGAAACTTTATCGATTGCATTAATTGTAAAATCCAAATCCTCGTAAGTAAGCGCATCGGTTATAAACCAAGATTCATAGGCCGATGGAGCGATATAAACGCCTTCTTGCAACAATCCATGAAAAAATTTCTTAAAGTTTTCGTTATCGCCATTTTTTGCAGTTTCGAAATCGATAACTGGATTTGCATCAAAATGCACGGAAATCATTGAACCAACTCGATTTGTCGTGAAAGAAACATTGTTTTGGCTTAATACTTTGTGAATTCCTTCATCGAGATATTTTGTTTTTGCCGCTAATCTTTCAAAAAGTTGTTTGTCTTCATTTATAGATTTTAGCATCGCAAGTCCAGCAGCCATTGCCAAAGGATTTCCGGATAATGTTCCCGCTTGATAAACGGGTCCAAGTGGCGCCAAATAATTCATTATTTCCTCACGAGCCGCAAAAGCACCAACTGGCAATCCGCCGCCAATTACTTTCCCAAAACAAACCATATCAGCATTTACATTATATAATTCTTGAACACCGCCTTTTGCCAATCGGAATCCAGTCATAACTTCATCAAAAATTAGCAAAATATTATGATCCGTACAAAGTTGTCTTAGTCCTTGTAAAAATCCTTCTTTTGGAGGAATACAACCCATGTTTCCCGCAACTGGCTCGACAATTATGGCTGCAATTTCGTTTTTATTGGCATCGATAAGTTGAGCAACATTATCTAAATCATTGTATTTGGCCAGCAAAGTGTCTTTTGCCGTTCCTGCTGTAACTCCGGGGCTATTTGGCGAACCAAATGTTATGGCTCCGCTTCCTGCTTGAATTAAAAACGAATCGGAATGACCGTGATAACAACCTGCAAATTTTATGATTTTATCCTTTTTTGAATATCCACGTGCCAGTCTAATCGCACTCATACAGGCTTCCGTTCCTGAATTTACAAATCGGATTTTATCTACATTTGGAACCATCGAAACGGCTAATTGTGCAATTTGAGTTTCCAGTTCGGTTGGCATTCCAAACGAAGTTCCTAATTTTGCTTTTTCGATTACCGCATCTACAACGGGCTGGTAGGCATGACCCAAAATCATTGGTCCCCAAGAGTTTATATAATCTATCAATCGGTTTCCATCTTCGTCCAAAAGATACGCTCCTTTGGCACTTTTTACAAAAATTGGGGTTCCTCCTACTCCTTTAAAGGCGCGAACTGGCGAGTTTACTCCTCCAGGAATTACTTTTTCGGCTTCGGCAAACAGTTTGCTGCTTCTTTCGTATAACATAAATTTTATTTTATTTTTAGAACTTGACCCACAGAAATGGAATTAGTAGAAATATTATTCCATTTTTTTAAATCGTCAACCGATATTTTAAACTTTTTGGATATGGAATATAAAGTATCTTTTGCAATGGCAATATACTCGTTTTCATCGTCAACAATTTCAATAATTGTTTTCTGGTTTGATTGTTTCGGGATTTCGATTTGAGTTCCATCGTATTGATATAATTGATATTTTTCTATGAGCGTAATTAGTTTTTCGGGATATTTAACATCGGTTGCATAACCTGCTTTTTTGAGTCCTTTTGCCCAACCTTTGTAATCTTTTTTATCTAACTTAAACAAGTTGGCGTACCACGATTTTGCTAGCAAAAACTTGGCATGATCATGAAAAGAATCATTAGGATCGTTATATTTTCTAAAACATTCTTGAGCCGAATCATCATCGTATTTTACGCTTGATCCTTTCCAGTCTGCGCGACATTTTATTCCAAAATGATTATTGGCTTGCAAACACAATGTGCCAATGCCAGAACCCGATTCGAGCAAGGCTTGCGCCATCGTAATGCTTGCAGGAATTCCGAATTGTCGCATATTATCCTGACAGATATCCTTGTACTTTTCGATATATGCTAAAACCATTGCATTAGTAACTTTTACTTTGGAAGTGGCTTCTAAAACTTCTATTTGAGATGATTTAGGCGTGTCCACAGCAATTGGATTTTCTTTTGAAATATCAACTTTTACAATCGCATTAGGTTTTTTTACAACTTTGGTTTGCGCTTTTCTAACGGACAATGTTTGGCTAGCAATTGGTTTTTTAGAACCACAACTTACCAAGAAAATAAGTAGAAAAAGCAGTACAATTTTTTTAAACATTAGTTTGTATTAAAATCTTATTTTTATTTTTTAAAGCGATATTCATTCCTGCAATTCCTTGTAATCCACCTGAATGAATCATTAGTATTTTTGAGTTTTTAGGAAAATAGTTTTTACGTATTAAATCCATAACGCCAAAAACCATTTTGGCAGTATAAATTGGATCTAATGCAATTCGGTTCTGCTCCAAAAACAGGTTCATAAACAAAACAAGTTCGTCGGTTACTTTTGCATATCCTCCAAAATGATAGTCGGAATTTAAAACCCAATTTTTATTTTTTGCAAATTTACGAATTTCTTCTGTAAGGAAATCACCTTTGAGGGCAGAAAAACCAATAATCTTTTGATGTAGTTTTGCGGCGTTAATTAAACCCGAAATTGTGCCTCCAGTTCCGACACAACAACAAACAAAATCGTAAATAACGTCGGATTCTGTTAAAATTTCTTCACAACCTTTTACTGCTAAATTGTTAGTTCCGCCTTCTGGAATTAAATAAAAATCTTTGTATTTTAATTTTAAATCTTCTAAAAAATCCTGATTGTTTTTGTTTCTATAACTTTCTCTGGATATAAATTCTAATTGCATTCCGCAATCCATAGCGAACTGCAATGTTGGGTTTTCGTTTATTTTGTTTTTTAATTCGTTGCCTCTGATAATTCCGATAGTTTGAAACCCATTTTCTTTTCCTGCAAAAGCAACGGCAGCAATATGATTAGAAAATGCACCTCCAAAAGTTACTAATTTGGTGTGATTTTGGTTTTTTGCTTCGAGTAAGTTGTATTTCAGTTTTCGAAATTTATTTCCCGATACAAACGGATGAATCAAATCTTCGCGCTTGATGTCGAGCACAAAATCTGATAATGAAATGGCAATATTTTGATTGATTGTTTTGATTGATTGTTTTGATTTTTAAAGATGGATTGTAAATAAATTTTTATGCGAAAATAACCCAAGATTCACAAATTTTATTGATAATTCAATATTAATAATATTTTGAATATGCTGTAAAACAAAAAGCAGCCTGCAAAGACTGCTTTTAAAATATTTCTTAGTGATTTATTTTACAGAAAAGATTGAGATTTTTTGAGTTTTTTTTGTGTTATCTGCCAAAATAATATTAACAACATATATTCCTTCACTTAAACCAGATGTTGAAAATTGATAATTTGCCTCTTTATTTAATTTTGTTTTACTAAAAATCAACTTTCCAGAAACATCAAACAAATTTACTTCTTTTAAATCTAACATACTTGGATTAGAAATGGCTAATTGCTGCTCTTTATTGTTTTGTATCACAGTAAATTCTTGAATGGAGTTTTGATTCGTTGCTAATGCGGTCGAATTTTTGAAAGTAATTTCGTAGCGAGTTCCATTGTTACCTGCTGGCAAAGTCAAGTTTGCAATTCCGTTCAAAACGTCAAAATACTCATTAGTTACCTTGTCATGAACGTATACATTTTGAGCACCTGTAAAATTTAAAATTTCTTTTACTTTGATTTTGTAATTAGTTTCTGAACCAACATTTCTGAAAATCAACGGCAAAACCTTATTTTCATCAAATTGAATAGCGCTAATTATATAGGGATTGTTATCAATTTTGAAAGCAATATCTTTGGGATTAAACTCATTTGGTGTAAAAGCATCTTTAGCATGATCTACTCCATCTGTAGCATCAGGATCAAAAGTCAACACCATTTCATTAGATAAAACGCCATCAATATCAGTGTTAAAACGAATTTGGGGTGCTGGTAAAGTACTTACGGTTGTATAATCAAATCCAGCTACATTGGGTATTTCTGGCAAAAAGTTAGTTGGTGTATTGGCGCCATTTCCATTTTTACTGAATTCAGAAAAATTTGCACTAGATTCTTTTGTAAAAACTCTATAAGCATTTTTCATTGTTACATTTCCACCAGCACCTGTATTTCCCCTTATCATAAATCCTTGTCCAATTGGAGTAAAATAACGTTGATAAGTAGCACCTGTGTAGGTTGCAGCACCAGCAGGTACACCAGCACCATCATACATAGAGAAAGTTGATGCTGCAATAGTTCCTATACTTCCAGCTGCACCAGGAGTATAAACCTGATAACCACCCTGATACGAAGTTACTAAATGAGAATCGGTAGTTGGTCCTGTATTTTGAATGTAAAAATAAGCAACTCCAGTTGAGTTGATCGCGTTGTTCAAAAATGCGCTTAAATTAATTGCAGATGGATAGGGATTACCTATTAAAGTATTAGAATTTGGTGCTAAATTTGTTGAGATGTCTCCATCATTTGGTTTTCCTTTAAAATCATATCGTTGATTGTTTCCTGGATTGTTATCAACTCCAATGATACTGACTCCTCCACCAGCAAAAGTGTCAGTTCCAGAAACACCTTTCATGGTGAAACCTAGTCCAAAAGGTACAACTCCATTATAAACAGATTGCCAACCACCAGCGTTCAAGGCATAGATATTTGAATTTGTATATTTCCAAATCCAACGTTGCGCCACATCAAGAGAGGTATTTGTGGATACTCCGTCTTTGTTTGTTAATGGCAATATCCCAACGTTAGTGCTCGTTGTTAGGGCAGTTGGTCGATACAATTCTGATGCAATACTAAAATCACTATTACCAACAGTTGCATTTGCATTTCCTACAGGTGAACACCAAAAGTTATAATGAAAATTATTAACTGTACCTTCTTGAAAAACGGATAATTTACCCACTCCAACATTTGTAGATGTCGCTATTCCTCCCTGCAAAAGTTGTGATTCATTGCGCAAGAAAATATTTCCAGCTGTATCAAGGTTCACGTTCCCAGTGACGAATAAATAGTTATCAGCAACATAAATATTAGCATTTTTGGCATACAATTGCGCAAACAAATTGCACGAAACAGATAATAAACAAACTAACTGAAAAATAATTTTTATAGTCTTCATAATCATAAATTTGAAGTAAAAGTAATAAAAATATAGATACAAGCAATTTTTTTGATTTTTTTTTAAATTTTAAAAAACATTATTTTCATTAAAACAATAAATTTATTGAAAATAACGCAATAAAATCCTAATAATACTTAATTTATAAATATTTAAAATAGATGTTAAAAATACTTACATAATTATTTTTTCAAATTTTTAACAAGGAAAAAAACTTAAAAATGTTAAAAAATAAGTATTTAATCGTTTTTATTTGTACTTAAACTTATTTTTAATACTTTTATAAAAATTATTGTTTCTGTAGAACTTTAAAATATGGTATTATGAAAAAAAACAACTCCCTTAAAATTACATTTTTAATTATTGCATTATTCGCAATGTGCAATATCAATATGCATGCACAAGTTGGAATAGGAAATACATCGCCACAAGGAGCGTTAGACATAACTTCTACAACCGATGGTTTACTCGTGCCTCGTTTAGCGTTAGTAAACACAACAACGGCAACCATTGTTACACCAACCGAGTCCGAAATTGTTTATAATACCGCAACAATAAACGATGTCACACCAGGATTTTATTACTGGGATAGTGCAAAATGGGTCAGAGTTGTAACAGGTGCAGTTAGCAATGATTGGGCAACAACTGGAAATACCGCAACAACCGCAGGAACCAACTACATAGGTACAACTGATGCGGTAGATTTTGTAACCAAAACCAACAATACCGAAAAAACAAGAGTTACAAGTGCAGGTAATGTTGGTATTGGAAATCCAGCACCTGTTTCTAAACTCGATGTGGCTGCTGGTGTAACTGCGGTTAACAGTATAATAAACGCCACGGGAAACATAAACGATTATTTGCAATTTAACGTGCAGAACACAAGCACAGGCACACAAGCACAAAGTGGCTATTCTGCCACTGCTGATAATGGTAACGCAACAACTGGATTTGCATGGTTGGGTATAAACAACTCTACGTTTAACTTTCCTACCAGCTACAATATTGGTCTTGCTAACGATGTTAGTTATATAGGTAGCGGACAAGACATGTATATTGCCAATGCACACACTAGCAAATCTATAATATTTTCTACAGGAAAAACAACCACACCGTTTTTTAATGAACGAATGAGAATAACCAATGCAGGAAATGTTGGAATTGGTACGCCAACACCAAGTGCAAAATCTAGTTTAGATGTATCTTCTACAACAACAGGAGTTTTGATTCCTAGAATGACAACGGCACAACGAACAGCAATTGCACCAACAGCAACAGATCTTGGATTAAAAGTATATGACACAACTACAAGTACTTTTTGGTTTTGGAACGGCGCAATTTGGGTTCAAGATGCAACATCAACAAACAGTTGGGGATTGACAGGAAATGCAGGAACCGCACCAGCAACAAATTTTGTAGGAACAACTGATGCTGTAGATTTTGTAACAAGAACCAACAATACCGAAAAAACAAGAGTTACAAGTGCAGGTAATGTTGGTATTGGAAATCCAGCACCTGTTTCTAAACTCGATGTAGCTACTGGTGTAACTGCTGTTAATAGTATAATAAACGCCACGGGAAGTATAAACGATTATTTGCAATTTAATGTGCAAAACACAAGTACAGGCACACAAGCACAAAGTGGCTATTCTGCAACTGCCGACAATGGTAGCGCAACAACTGGATTTGCATGGATAGGTATAAACAATTCTACGTTTAACTTTCCAACTTCCTACAATATTGGTGTTGCCAACGATGTTAGTTACATTGGTAGTGGACAAGACATGTATATTGCCAATGCACACACTAGCAAATCTATAATATTTTCTACGGGAAAAACAACCACACCATTTTTTGATGAACGAATGAGAATAACCAATGCAGGTAATGTGGGCATTGGTACGCCAGCACCAGATACTTCTGCATTATTAGATGTAAGTTCAACAAATAAAGGGGTTTCTTTTCCTAATATTAACCTTCTTTCAGAAACTGATGCAGCAACAATTGCAACTCCCAAAGTTGGATTAATGGTTTATAACACAAACACTACCCTGCCTTGTGGTAAAGGGTTGTATTTTAATAATGGAACTGTAGCAGCACCTGTTTGGTCTTGTTTTAGTAAAACCACTAGACAATATCATGCTTATGATACTGGAGGCAGAGCTGCTGTAACTTCTAATGTTCCAACACAGCAGCCAGGATGTACTATAAGCGTTGTAATACCTACGGGGCAAATTGCAGATATTAAAATTGATGCGGTACTTGGTGCTACTAATTCGACTACAACTGCGGGATTATATTCGAATGTTGATGTTATTGCTGTTGTTGATGGTGCTTATTTACCTAAAGGTGGATATAATAGAATTACGGTCTTAAACTCAAGTGCTGGACCAAATGGTTTTAATGCTAGTACATTATCCACAGTTTGGAGCAATGTTACAGCAGGAACTCATACTATTCAGTTATTTTCTGCTAGATTTACAGGTACTACAAGTGTAAATATTGGTAGTGATTGTGCTGTTAGTTCGAATTGTGGAGAAATTAATGCGATTGTAACTTACAGATAAAATTATGAAAAAAATTACAATCAGTCTTTTGCTATTGTTATCAATACAATGCTTTAGTCAAGAAAAAAAATTAGATTCAGACAAAAAAATAAATCTAAATTCAAAAACTGAGACTCCTACTGCTGTTTTAGAAATTTTGAAGTCTGAAAAAAAACCTGACTCAAACTTAAAAGTTGATCTTTCAAAAAAAGATGAGGAAAAAGTTCCTGAAGATGTGCAAATTATAAGTCCTCGAACTCCTGATAGTAACCTAAAAACAAAGATACATTGAAAATTCAAGGTATTTTTATGAAAAATTTATTAATACAAAAGATATTTTAACTCCAAAAAATAGTTACTTTTGAAATTAACCATAAAATTAAAATCATGAAAAAATTATTTTTATGTTTGCATTTTTTGAATTCTCAACGCTAATGAACGAGCAAACAGATACAGCAAAACAAGATTTACCAAAAATGTAGAATATGCAGATAAAGTAAACATGGACGAATACAACAAAAAGAATCCTCAAAAAGATTTATATCCCGAAAGTTTCATTATTCCTGCTGAAAACATAAATAAACAACCTGCTTCTAAAGAAAATAAAAACCAAAAAACCAAACCTTAAAAAACCAAAATCCCCAAAAAGACCTTGATTTTAAATAGTCAAGGTTTTTTTATGAAAAATTTATTAATACAAAAGATCTTTTAACGCCAAAAAATAGTTACTTTTGAAATTAACCATAAAATTAAAATCATGAAAAAATTATTTTTATTACTCGCTTTTTTTGCGTTTTCAACGTTTGTTAATGCTCAAACCGAAACCGCAAAACAAGATCCGCCAAAAATGGCAAAAAAAGAAGTTGTTGCAAAACCAAAACAAGTAGCAAACCCTGCAGCATTTGCTTGTATGAAATGTTTTAATATTGAGAAAGCCGAAGGGAAATGCAGCATATGCCAAGCAGACAAAGTGCAATTAGGCACTTATTTTTGTGCGCATTGTCAAAAAGGAACTGGAGCAAAACCAGGAAAATGCGATATGTGCCAAGCACAAACTACCCAAATGACTCGCAAATTCTGTGGCTCAAAAACTGGAAAATCAGACAAAAAAGAAATGCCTAAAAAAGCAGCGTAACTTTTTTTTAGAAATACTTTAAAAAACTCCAAAAAGACCTTGATTTTAGATAGTCAAGGTTTTTTTCATTTGCGTAAGCCTCACGCTCGAAAGCAATGTTGTGATACGCCATTTGAAAATCTCGATATTTAAAATAATTAAATACTAAATTACTAAAATACAAAACATAAAAAGGCAGCACCAATAATTCTAATTGTTGTCGAATATGAATTTTTTCGTGGTTAACCGTCGTTTTATTATTCAAATATTTTTTTTCTTTCAAAATAATAAACGGAAAAACCGTCATGCCAGCATAGCCTTTAGGAATTAAATATTTAGAAACAATTAGAAACATTCGAATTAAGTTTATAAATTTGTAAAATGAACAATTCACAAAGTAAAGAAATAAAACTCATAGAAGGCCAAGATTTTTACTTCACGCCCGAAGGTTACAAATGTTTTACCGAAAAACACCACCTAAAACGAGGATATTGTTGCAAAAGCGGCTGTCGACATTGCCCTTATGGATTTGATAAAAAAACAAATGAAATTAGAAAATAGATTTTTTGATTTTTGTAAAGACTTCCTAAACCCAATAAACCCCTAAACTTTTAAACCTTTTTTTAATGTCCTTTAAAGAACTTATAAAACTCGGAATTCCAAATATTCTTCCAGCCAAAAAACCATACGATTCTGCAATAAATCACGCACCAAAACGAAAAGAAATTCTTTCCAACGAAGAGAAAAAATTAGCTTTGCGCAATGCTTTACGTTATTTCGAACCCAAACATCACGCAGAATTATTGCCAGAATTCAAAGCCGAATTAGAAAAATATGGTCGCATTTATATGTATCGTTTTCGCCCAGATTACGAAATGAAAGCCAGACCAATATCTGATTATCCTGGCGAATGCGAGCAAGCAAAAGCCATTATGCTAATGATTCAAAACAACCTCGATCCAGCCGTGGCGCAACATCCTCACGAATTGATAACCTATGGCGGAAATGGTGGTGTTTTCTCGAATTGGGCGCAATATTTATTGACAATGCAATATTTGTCAGAAATGACAGAAAATCAGACACTTGCAATGTATTCTGGTCACCCAATGGGATTGTTCCCATCGCACAAAGACGCACCGCGAGTTGTAGTTACCAACGGAATGGTTATTCCAAATTATTCTAAACCAGACGATTGGGAACGTATGAACGCTCTTGGTGTTTCGCAATATGGGCAAATGACCGCAGGAAGTTACATGTACATCGGTCCACAAGGTATTGTTCACGGCACGACAATCACGGTTTTGAATGGTTTTAGAAAAATAAAAAAATCGCCAAAAGGCGGATTATTTGTAACATCTGGTTTGGGCGGTATGTCGGGCGCACAACCCAAAGCAGGAAATATTGCAGGTTGCGTAACTGTTTGCGCCGAAGTTAACGCCAAAATAACCAAAATTAGACACAATCAAGGCTGGATAAACGAAGTTTTCGAAAACTTGAATTTATTGGTCGAAAGAGTCAAATCGGCGAAAGCCAATCAAGAAATTGTTTCGATTGCTTATCTAGGAAATGTGGTCGATATTTGGGAAAAATTCGACCAAGAAAACATAATTATCGATTTGGGTTCAGACCAAACCTCATTACACAATCCTTGGGCTGGCGGTTATTATCCAGTTGGATTTTCATTTGAAGAATCCAACGAAATAATGGCTAATAATCCAGAAAAATTTAAAATAGAAGTACAAAAAACACTACGCCGTCATACAAACGCAATTAATAAACATACCGCAAAAGGAACTTATTTTTTCGATTACGGAAACGCATTTTTACTCGAAGCCTCAAGGGCAAATGCCGATATAATGGCAGAAAACAAAATCGATTTCAAATATTCAAGTTAC
>JAYUFL010000138.1:0-11795 GCA_043738745.1 Bacteroidota bacterium | reverse complement strand
TTCTGCCAATCACTAAAGCTTTGTATAATCCGGAATAAAGTATTCCGCCAATCATTCATGCTTTGTATAATCTGGAATAAATTATTATGTAAATCAATTAAGAACTGTATAAAAAGATAATTTTATTATCGTAATTTATAATTTGAAGGTGAAAATGGAACATGGATGACACTAATTCAACGAATTCACAACCATTTTGATCCATTTCAACATTTCTGCTGAAGGGAATTTGTGGTAATTAGTCTAATTCGTGGCTGAAAATTTTGTTTTACGTATTTGGGACACAATAGATTTAATGCCCCGCGCTAGAAAATAAACTGTGCGTTTGTGATGAATCCGTATTATTCCAACGTAGAGTTTTAAAAATAAATCCTTATTTTCGCAAACAAATTACAAACAGAAATTTATTCAATATGAAATACGATATTATTGTTTTAGGAAGTGGACCAGGCGGATATGTAACTGCAATTCGTGCTTCGCAATTGGGTTTTAAAGTGGCCGTTATCGAAAAAGAAAGTTTAGGTGGAGTTTGCCTTAATTGGGGTTGTATTCCAACAAAAGCCTTGTTGAAATCGGCACAAGTTTTCGATTATTTAAAACACGCTTCCGATTATGGATTGACCGTTAAAGAATTCGATAAAGATTTCTCAGCAGTTGTAAACCGTTCAAGAAACGTGGCTGGCGACATGAGTAAAGGAGTTCAATTTTTAATGAAAAAAAATAAAATCGATGTTATTAATGGTTTTGGAAAACTAAAACCAGGCAAAAAACTAGACGTAACTGATAAAGACGGAAAAGTAACCGAATATTCCGCAGATCATATCATTATTGCCACTGGTGCACGTTCACGCGAATTGCCAAACTTGCCACAAGACGGGATAAAAGTAATTGGTTACCGCCAAGCAATGACCTTGCCAAGTCAGCCAAAATCTATGATAATTGTAGGTTCAGGGGCAATTGGAGTGGAGTTTGCACATTTTTATAATGCCATGGGAACCGATGTTACTATTGTAGAATTTATGCCAATGATTGTTCCAGTTGAAGACGAAGATATTTCGAAACAAATGGAAAAATCGATGAAAAAAGCAGGAGTTAAAATCATGACATCGTCTTCTGTAGAGCGAATTGATACATCTGGAAATGGTGTAAAAGCATTCGTGAAAACAGCAAAAGGAGAAATCGAATTAGAAGCAGATATTTTACTTTCTGCAGTTGGAATCAAAACCAACATAGAAAATATTGGTCTTGAAGAAGTTGGAATCGCTACAGATAAAGATAAAATCTTGGTAAATGCCTACGCTCAAACCAATATTCCTGGATATTATGCCATTGGAGATGTAACTCCAGGTCAAGCATTGGCTCACGTTGCTTCTGCAGAAGGAATTAATTGTGTTGAAAAAATTGCTGGTCTACACGTTGATCCAATCGATTATGGTAATGTACCGGGTTGTACTTATGCGACTCCAGAAATAGCATCTGTCGGAATGACCGAAAAACAAGCCCGTGATAAAGGATATGAATTAAAAATAGGCAAATTTCCGTTTTCAGCATCTGGAAAAGCAAAAGCATCTGGGACTCCTGACGGATTTGTAAAAGTAATTTTCGATGCAAAATATGGCGAATGGTTGGGCTGCCACATGATTGGCGCAGGAGTTACAGACATGATAGCCGAAGCAATTGTTGCCAGAAAACTAGAAACTACGGGTCACGAAATCCTAAAAACCATTCACCCACATCCAACCATGAGCGAAGCCGTTATGGAAGCCGTTGCAGATGCTTATGGCGAAGTGATCCACTTGTAATTATCATTGCGAGGTACGAGTAATCTAATCCTATAAAAAACTCCGTTTTGTAAAAACAAGACGGAGTTTTTTGTTTTAACAATTATTTATAAGTAGAAAAAAATTAACTTCAGATTTCCTACGTACATTTGTATATACATATGTTTTGAAATATGAAAAATAAAGAAACTATTTTTTTTGAAAAACTAAATAATGATCAATCCAAAAATTGGGTTAGAGCCATCGATTCTGATAAAATTTTTCGATGGATTGATGATTTGTTTTTTATATTGTATCCAGAAAGAAAATTAGAAATTAATGAAATCGACTTACTTTGGAATAAAAATAAGTTAAATTTCGAATCATTAATTTCAAAAATTTGTACTATTAAATCAAAAAATGAAATTTCTGAAATTACTCTATCGTTATACGAAGAAATTCCAAATATTTATAATTCATTACAAAAAGATGCACAAGCAATTTTTGATACCGATCCCGCAGCCGATTGCATTTCGGAAATAATAAATTCCTATCCAGGATTTTTGGCAATTGCTTTTTATAGAATTTCGAATACAATATCGAATCTAAAAATCAATATGTTACCACGAATTATCTCGGAATATGCACATTCAAAAACAGGAATTGATATTCATCCAAACGCTAAAATCGATGTTCCATTTATGATTGATCATGGAACAGGAATTGTTATTGGAGAAACTTGTAGTATTGGCAAAAACGTATCGATTTATCAAGGTGTAACTTTAGGTGCATTGCAAGTTGATAAATTGATGGAAGAAAAAAAACGCCATCCAACTGTCGAGGATAATGTGGTCATTTATGCCAATGCAACCATTCTTGGCGGCAGCACAATCATTGGAAACAATAGTATCATAGGTGGTAACACATTTATTACTAAAAGTGTTAATCCTTTTTCGATAGTGATGCAAGCCAATAAAAACAATATTAGTAATCAACAAGAAAATCAAGATAGTAACTTTTTTTCAATCTAAATAGTATGAATAAATTCAGCAACATTCTCGAAACAATTGGCAACACGCCACACGTAAAAATCAATAAATTATTCGGAGTAGATTCTAATGTTTACATAAAACTAGAACGAGCAAATCCTGGCGCAAGCATCAAAGATAGAATTGCTTTGGCAATGATTGAAGATGCTGAGAAATCTGGAAAACTAAAACCAAATTCTGTAATTATCGAGGCGACATCTGGCAATACCGGAATTGGATTGGCCATGGTTGCAGCAGTAAAAGGTTACAAATTGATACTTGTAATGCCAGAATCAATGTCTATCGAAAGACGCCGACTGATGAGTATTTACGGAGCAACTTTTGAACTCACACCACGAGAAAAAGGTATGAAAGGCGCTATCGAAAAAGCCGCAGCAATGACAGCCGAAATAGAAAATGCTTGGTCGCCATTGCAATTCGAAAATCCTTCAAACATCGAAATTCACAAAAAAACTACGGCTCAAGAAATCATCAATGCTTTTTCTGACGGACTAGATTATATGATTACTGGCGTTGGAACTGGCGGACACATTACGGGTTGTGCTGAAATCTTGAAACAGCATTTTCCGAACCTAAAAGTTTTTGCGGTCGAGCCAGAAGCATCACCTGTGATTAGTGGCGGAAGCCCTGCTCCACACCCATTGCAAGGCATTGGTGCAGGTTTTATTCCTGCAAATTTACATACAAATTTACTTGATGGCGTAATTCAAATTTCTAAAGATGATGCTTTTGAATACACGCAAAGAGCCGCAAAAGAAGAAGGAATTTTAATCGGAATTTCATCGGGAGCATCTTTGGCTGCTGTTGCAAAAAAATTAAAAGAAATTCCCTCGGATTCAAAAATATTGACATTCTGCTATGATACTGGCGAAAGATATTTGAGTATTGAAGGACTTTTTGTTTAAATTTATTTAAAAAAATGCTCGAAAAACTAAAAGCAAACAACAAAATAATCATCAATACTGATTTAGATGGGATTTTAAGCGGACTTTTTCTTCATCATTTTTGTAACTGCGAAATTGTTGGTTTCTCAAATAGTATTGATTCGGTTTGGATTGATGAAACAAAATGTAAATCCATTTTCCATGCTGTTTATATAGATTTATTTGTTGCAAATTCAAATGTAGTCTGCATCGACCAACATATAATTTCAATTGATAAACAGCATCATGAATTACTTTCGAAAAACGCAAATAAAATAAATCCAAATATAGATAATCCACATTTTCATTTGCCAAATAATTCCTATTATTCTAAATATCCTTTTGGAACAATCCATTACATCATTGCTCAATTAGAAAAATCGACTATTGATTTATCTAATTTTGATTACAACAAAACAATCGAAAATCTCAACTTTAAAGACTATTTGCTTCGGGCAGATGATGCTATGAAAACAACCATTGACAGTAATTATATCGAAAATGCTCAATATTGGTGGAAATGGTTGTATCAATTTTCGAATAACAGTAAAATTATTCGTGATTTGACTCATTATTTAGTGAGTCTAAATCCAGAAAAAGTTACTACTATCAAAACCAAAATTTCTAAAAAATTAAAAACCAGTTTTGATTGTGATTCATCAGATGGTGGAATAAACGAAATCTGTAATTCCAATAATAAAATAAAAGAATCTGCAAAAAACTATTTCAAGTTCATGGCAGATTCTTGTGGTTTATCTCGTTTTGATTTTGATTTGAATCTCACAAAAATTTCTGGAACTAACAAGAGAATATCCCTGACAGAAATTCAAAAACTAGATTTAATTGAACATGGGAAAATCAATGATGAACTTGTATTTTCGTATGCTTTTGTGAGAAGTTCTAATCGAGAAGAAAACTTTAGTTATACAGTTTTAAATATCCAATAGAATTTGATTTTTTAGAATATCTTGGATTGTTTCACGATGTCGAATCAAAGTTCCTTTTCCATCTTTCCATAAAACTTCGGCTGGTTTATAACGCGAATTGTAGTTTGATGCCATCGAAAAACAATAGGCACCAGCATTTCTAAAACAAAGAATATCGCTTTCGGTAATTTCGGCAATTCGGCAATTATTTGCAAATGTATCCGTTTCGCAAATGTATCCAACAACGGTATAAAAACGTTCTTTTCCTTTTGGATTTGTAATATTTTCTATTTGATGTTGCGAGCCATATAACATTGGGCGAATCAAATGGTTAAATCCAGAATCGATACCTGCAAAAACAGTCGAAGTAGTTTGTTTTACAACATTTACAGTCGCCAAAAAACGACCCGCTTCGCTCACTAAAAATTTTCCTGGCTCGAAAGCCAAAGTTAGTTCTCGACCATATTCTTTTTCGAAAGCACTAAATCTTTTGGTTAGTTTTTTGCCTAATTCTTCAATATTGGTTTCAATATCGTCTTTTTTATAAGGAACCTTAAATCCTGATCCAAAATCAAGAAAATCTAAATCTTTGAAATTTTTGGCCGCGTCAAAAAGTATTTCAGCAGCATACAAAAATACTTCAATATCCAAAATATCAGAACCGGTGTGCATATGCACACCGTTAATGTGCATTTCTGTATTTTCAACAATACGCATAATATGAGGCATTTGATGAATCGAAATTCCAAATTTTGAATCAATATGACCCACCGAAATGTTTGCATTTCCGCCAGCCATAATGTGTGGATTCAATCGAATACAAACGGGAATATGAGGATATTTTGCGCCAAATTGCTCCAAAATCGATAAGTTATCAATATTGATTTGAACATTTCCATAGCCAATTGCTTGTTCAATTTCTTCGATAGAAACCCCGTTTGGAGTAAAAATAATTTCTTCGGGCAAAAAACCAGCATGCAAACCCAGTTGCACTTCTTGCACAGAAACCGTATCGAGGCACGCTCCAATTGATTTCATATATTTCAAAACCGAAATATTCGAAAGTGCTTTGCAAGCATAATTAATTCGTAATCTCTCAACTTTCGAAAAAGCGTTTTTGAGTCGATTGAACTGAAATTCAATTTTTTCAGTATCATATACATAAAGTGGAGTATCGAATTCTGTGGCAAGTTGCACTAAATCTTTTGGTTGCATATTTTGTTTTTTCGTAATAATTATTTAGCTAATAAATTATAATAAAAATGACAAATGGTGGTATTAGAAATGTTTTAAAAAAACTCCGATTTTGTTATTTGAATTAAAAATAATATTTTAGCCAAAACTAATAAAATTTGATGAAATCTCAAGCAGAAAAAATAAGTTTACTTTCCGAAATGATTGAATTTGCTATTGTAGATGGTGAGTTGCATGACAAAGAATACGATTTTTTGTTTTTATTATCGAAAGAACTTCAAATCGAGAAACATATTTTTTTGGATTTATTTCGGAAACGAGATGAAATCATTCCGATAAAAGAGGAATTTTTGCGAATTGTACATTTTTATCAATTATCGCTCTTGATGTTTTGCGATGAAAACATTCATAAATCCGAAGACATTTCCATTCACAAAATTGGGCTAAAACTAGGTCTAAATCCAACCGCTATGAATCGTATTTTAGAAATGATGAAGTGTGCTCCTAATCATATTATTGCACCCCAAAAAGTAATTTGTATTTTTGAGGAGCAGTTAAATTAGATTTTTTAAATCGAACAATAAATCAGTAAAAACCATTGTATTTCAATACGACAGAATTTAAAATTAATGACAACCGAAAAACTCGTAACTCAAATAAAAATCAAAAAATCATTTCTTTGCATCGGTTTAGATGTCGATTTAGATAAAATCCCAAAATATTTATTGGAACTCGAAGATCCGATTTTCGAATTCAATAAAGCAATAATAGATGCTACTCACGATTTATGCGTTTCTTACAAACCAAACACAGCATTCTATGAAGTGTATGGAATAAAAGGTTGGCTATCTTTAGAAAAAACCATCAAATATTTAAATAAAAACTATCCAGAAATTTTCACAATTGCTGATGCAAAACGTGGTGATATTGGCAACACATCCACAAGGTATGCCAAAGCATTTTTCGAGGATTTGAATTTCGATTCAGTAACCGTTGCACCCTATATGGGCAAGGATTCTATCGAGCCATTTTTAGCATTTGAAAATAAGCACACCATATTACTAGCCTTAACATCTAACGAGGGTGCATTCGATTTTCAGACTTTGGAAACCAACGAAACCCGAGGCGGAGCCGAACGGAGCGGAACTAAACAATTATACAAAAAAGTTCTAGAGACATCCAAAACTTGGAAAAATTCACATAATTTAATGTATGTTGTAGGAGCAACCAAAGCAGAATATTTTGCCGAAATTAGAAAAATTGTTCCAGAAAGTTTTTTTTTGGTTCCAGGAATTGGCGCGCAAGGTGGAAATTTGCAAGAAGTTTGTAAATTCGGAATGAACGAAGGTATTGGTTTGTTGGTTAATTCGTCTCGTGGAATTATTTACGCATCAAATGAAAAAGATTTTGATAAAAAGGCTAGGGTAGAAGCCCTGAAAATACAACAAGAAATGGAAAAAATCATGAGTTTGAAGTTTAAGAAGATTTAAATTTTTAAATTATGATTTTAACCGACCAACTAAATACTCAACATAATTTCCAAAATATTCCAAAAAGAATTGTCTCGATTGTGCCGTCGCAAACCGAATTATTATTCGATTTAGGTTTGGAAAATTTCATTATTGGAATTACAAAGTTTTGTGTACACCCATCACATTTTTTAAAAGATAAAACTAAAGTTGGTGGCACAAAAAATCCTAATTTCGATAAAATAAAAGCACTAAATCCTGATATCATTATTTGTAATAAAGAAGAAAATTCAAAGGAAATAATAGATGAGTGTTCCAAAATATGTACTGTTTGGACAACAAATATTATTACAATTGAAGATAATTTTCAAATGATTTCAGACTTCGGACAAATTTTTAATATTAAGGAAAAGACAGAGCAATTAAATGCTAAATTAGCATTTAATTTGGTCGAATTTCAAACATTTATCAAAAAGAAATCATCAAAAAAAAGTGCTTATTTTATTTGGAAAAATCCATATATGGTTGTTGGTTCAAACAATTACATAAACGAAATACTACGATTAAATAAATTCGAGAATGTATTTGAAAGTAATAATTTCGAATCCAATCGTTATCCCGAAATTAAAATTGAATTTCTTGAAAATGAAAATTTAGAATTAATTTTTTTGTCATCAGAACCTTACCCGTTTAAGAAAAAAGATAAAATCGAAATCCTAAAACATTCAAATGCTAAAATAGAAATCGTCGATGGAGAAATGTTTTCGTGGCATGGAAGCAGACTATTGTTGGCTTTGGATTATTTTAAACGATTACATGAAAACTTATAACCAAGGATTTATAACTTAAAATGTTTTTTAATATATTTGTTCAAAATTTTAGAAATTGATAAATTATACTATTTACAGCAATAAAAATTCTGATCAATGGGTGACTTTTGTTCATGGTGCTGGAGGAAGTTCATCCATTTGGTTTAAACAAATTCGCGATTTTCAGAAACATTTTAATGTTTTATTATTAGATTTACGTGGTCACGGCAACTCTAATGAGCAAATAAAAAAAGCATTTCAAAGAAAATACACATTCGAATCGATTGCCAACGATGTTTTGGAAGTTATTAATTTTTTAGAAATTAAAAAATCGCATTTCGTTGGAATTTCGTTGGGAACAATTCTTATACGTCAATTAGCCGAAATGCATCCCGAAAAAGTTCAAAGCATGATTTTGGGTGGAGCAATCCTGAAAATGAATTTCCGTTCGCAAATTCTAATGAAATTAGGAAATGTCTTTAAATATGTTTTGCCCTATTTGGTATTATACAAATTTTTTGCCTTTGTTATAATGCCTAATAAAAATCACAAACAATCTCGTTCGTTATTCATAAATGAAGCCAAAAAGTTGTATCAAAAAGAGTTTATACGTTGGTTTAAACTTACTGCTGAAATCAATCCAGTTTTAAAATGGTTTCGCCAAGTTGAACTCGAAATACCAACTTTGTATGTAATGGGAGAAGAAGATTATATGTTTTTGCCATCGGTTCGAAAAGTAGTTGAAAAACATTATAAATCATCTAAATTATTTGTAATTCAAAACTGCGGGCACGTTGTAAATGTTGATAGACCATTGATTTTTAATCAGCAAGTTATTTTGTTTATAAACGAATCTAAATAAAAATGCCAATGATTTTTACAAAACATCGGCAATCTTAACAAACTTAAAAAACAAAACTTAATTTTAACATCACAAAAATACTACATTAAGTATTTGATATAGTTAAGATTAAGTTATAGTTGTGTTATAATTGAATTAAAAACTAGTCTTAAATAAACAAAATATCATTTACCATCTTGAAGCGCAAAAACTTGTTTTAGCAATCCCGAGGTTCTAGAATTTAAGTCGGTTCTGATGTTTTTTTCTTCGACTGCAATCATTTTAAAAACGCCGCTCAAAGCCTTGTTGGTAACATAATCCGTTAAATCGGGATTTACTTTTGAAACAAAAGGAAATTTATTGTATTTAGATATAATGGTATTCCAAATTTTGTCAGCACCAACTTTGGCAAGTGAATTTTTAACGACGGGGTTAAATTTTGAATACAAATCAGTATTCGTTTCATTTTCTAAATAAGTCGTAGCCGCATTTTCGGAGCCCATCAAAATTCCTTTTGCATCTGTTAAACTGATGTTTTTAATAGCATTTACAAAAACTGGAGTTGCTTGTTTCACGGCATCTTCAGCAGCACGATTGAGCATTCGAATTCCATCGTCAGCCAATTTACTCATCCCAAATTTTCGCAAAGTTTCGTCTACTTTTTGTAGTTCTTCGGGTAGCAAAATTTTCACGGCTTCGTTTCCCATAAAACCGTCAACGGCAGTTAGTTTACTAACTTGCTTCGAAATTCCGTTGTTCAAAGCCTCTTTTAAGCCTGCACTAATATCAACACCCGTATTGTTTCCAGTAATCGAACTTATTTTTTCGTTTACTTTTTTCAAAATACTCTCAAACTGAGCATTTGCGATTGTTGAAGTAAGGATTAAAATCCAAATAATTTTTTTCATAAAACAAAATTTAAAATTCAAAAATACAACTAAATCAAAAACAAAGCCAATTTATTTTTTTGTAAAATAATATTTTGTTTTTTAACGAAATTTCGATTTCTAATTATAATTTTCAATAAAAAAGCAACTGTTTTTTACGTCTATAAACTTTCTTAATAGTGTATTTATTAGACTAAAAAAATACTAAATTTGCTTCATAAAAATCAAATCCTCAAAATGGAACCACAAATACCTTACGTACCTCAAAATAAAATCAGAATCGTTTCCGCCGCAGCACTTTTTGATGGTCACGATGCAGCCATAAATATTATCCGTAGAATTATTCAAGCCACAGGTTGCGAAGTCATTCATTTGGGTCACGATCGCAGCGTTCAAGAAGTAGTAAACACAGCCATTCAAGAAGATGCCAACGCCATTGTTTGCAGTTCATACCAAGGAGGTCACAACGAATATTTCAAGTTTATGTACGATTTGCTAAAAGAACAAAACGCAACCCACATCAAGATTTTTGGTGGCGGCGGCGGTGTAATTCTTCCATCAGAAATCAAAGATTTAATGGATTATGGCATCACTCGTTTGTATTCCCCAGACGACGGTCGAGCCATGGGTTTACAAGGAATGATTAACGATAACGTAATGAAATCTGATTATGCTTTACCAAGTTTGCCCTTAGGTTTAGACATTGCCAAAGCATTAAAAGAAAAACACATTCCAACAATTGCAAGATTAATTTCATTAGCCGAAAATAGAAATGACGAATTTCAAAGTCTTTTTAAATTTGACGAAAATAAAAAAACGGCACCTGTATTAGGAATCACAGGAACTGGTGGTTCAGGAAAATCATCGTTGGTTGACGAATTAGTACGCCGTTTCTTAATCGATTTTCCCGAAAAAACCATCGGATTAATTTCTGTCGATCCATCAAAAAAGAAAACTGGCGGCGCACTTCTTGGCGACAGAATCCGAATGAATGCGATTAATAATCCTAGAGTTTACATGCGTTCGTTGGCAACTCGTCAATCGAATTTAGCATTATCTAAATATGTTGCAGAAGCAATTCAGGTTCTAAAAGCAGCCGAATATGATTTGATTATCCTAGAAACATCTGGAATTGGTCAATCAGATACCGAAATTATGGATCATTCTGATATTTCGTTGTATGTTATGACACCAGAATTTGGAGCCGCAACCCAACTCGAAAAAATCGATATGTTGGATTTTGCCGATTTGGTCGCTTTGAATAAATTTGATAAACGTGGCGCACTCGATGCCATTCGTGATGTTAAAAAACAATACCAACGCAATCATAATCTTTGGGACGAAAACCCAGATTCGATGCCAGTTTTCGGAACAATTGCTTCGCAGTTTAATGACCCTGGAATGAATACATTATATAAATCGATAATGGATAAAATTGTCGAAAAAACGGGTGCGAATCTAAAATCGAATTTCCAAATTACTCGTGAAATGAGCGAGAAAATCTATGTAATTCCGCCTCATAGAACTCGTTATTTATCAGAAATTGCTGAAAATAATCGTAAATACGACGAAATTGCTAAAACGCAAGTTGAAGTGGCGCAAAAATTATACGGAATTTTTAAAACATTAGAATCGGTTACGAATTCTAAAATAGAATTGTCGAAATTTGGTATTGATTCCAACTTTGTCATTCCGACGAAGGAGGACTTGAGCGCCAGCGAACAGGCGCAGCAATCTCAACTTTTCATAAAAATGCTAATCGCAGAATTCGATCGAGTAAAAATGAATCTTGACCCATACAATTGGAAAATTATTTTGAATTGGAGCGAAAAAGTAAACAAATACAAAAACCCAATTTATAGTTTCAAGGTTCGTGATAAAGTAATCGAAATTAAAACCCAAACAACTTCGTTATCTAATTCACAAATCCCAAAAAT
>JAYUFL010000137.1:0-4296 GCA_043738745.1 Bacteroidota bacterium | reverse complement strand
TTTTCAGCAACAAATTCTATTTCGTCCATTATCAAATTATAATATCGGTTCGCTTGTTCAACCGACCAATTTTCGGCTGTGTAAATCCAAATATTATTCAAATCATCTAACGCTTTTTCACTTATGATATATTCCGCCATTACTTTTGGAAATTTTCGTTTAACCGTTTTAGATTTTCCGTTCGGTTAAAATTTCGAATTTTACCACTTTTTTCTCCAAGTTCTAATTCTGCAATTAGAGATTTATTTTGAATTTCTTCCTGTTCAAATTGTCTCAAAGCAGTTCTAACAACTTCGCTTACAGAATTATATTTTCCAGTTGCAATTTGACTATTTATAAAATTTTCGTAATATTCTCCAATTAAAATAGATGTATTTCGTGCCATAATTTGATGTTTTTTTACAAATATACCAATTTATGGTATTCTATAATAAGTTTTCATTTATTTTTTTGATTTTCTGTCGCTCGAAAGTGACGCACAACGTCTCGTGGCTTGGCATCAGTTGGAGATTTGGTTAGCTAAATGTATCGATTTAAGACCGAACTTTAAAGTACAAAACCAACTTTAAAGTTTGCCTAAAACCCCAATTGCGCCAAACCGCTGTTGTATGCTGTAATTTATTTTTTACTTCTTAATAATTTTTCAATTGCTATAATAGCTTCACTTTGTAATGTTTTTCTATTTTCTAGCATAATTTCTAACTTTTCGCTAGAATAATTTTCAAACGATTTTGTAAAAAATGCTATTCTATTTATTTCACTTTGATTTTGCTCTAAAATTAATTCAGTTAATTCAGTTTTTGATAGTTCACTTTTTATAAAAGGAATTCGGTATTTTGTTTCATTTATTTTCAAAGGAATTTTTAATGGTTCTATCATTAAAGATGTGATTATAAAATTTTGGTTTTGTTTAGTTTTTATTCTTAAAAACCCATAATTTTTGAACGGAGTTTTGTAGGAAGATTTGTGAACTATAATTCTTTCAATAATAATTTCAGATAAGTTGAATTCAAATTTTTGATTTTTTTCTATAATTTTAATTATTTTCGAGTTGAAGTCAATTATTAATTTTGTGTTCCAATTTTGATAAAGATATTGAATATGAAATGGTAAAACCATTCCGAGGAAAAACAAAGTGAAAAATAAAAATGTCAATAAAGCTGACTTTAGGTCAAAATTCTTCCCAATAATTCCAGCAATAATAATTCCAAAACTTCCTATTAATAGCAAATTAAAGGAATACTTTATTGATTTGTATTGATTTTTAAAGTCAATTTTGAATTCTTGTTTCATCTACGTTTTTCGGTATTATAGCTGGTAACGTCTTGTGGCTTGGCGTCAGTTGGGGATTTGGTAAGCCAAATGTATCGAATAAAAAACCAACTTCCAAGTACAAAACCAACCTATGATTTTGCCTAAAACACTAATTGCGGGAAACCGCTGTTAGGCGTTCGTTTTTTTGTTACGGATTTTCTTTCTTCAATTCCATTTTAATAGTATCTTTATAAAAAATCATTTTCCACTGCATTGACTTATCTCTAAAATTGTTAATCTGCACAGCAATTGTATCGGGTTTATTTGGATTTTTTTCGTATGATATAACCTTAAAATTTTGTTTTTTATCATCGTAATGATATTTCATAAATATTGAAGTACTATCCACATACATATATGGATTTGGACAAAAATACATTTTTCCTCTTTCTTCTATATATATTGTTTTCCAAGCTAAAGTATCTTTTTGCCATTCATTTTCAAGAATTAATCTTCCATTACGAGTCAACGATTCGATTTTCCATTTCCCAAAATATTTTTTTGAAAGATGCACATCATAATTATAATAAATAACAAATAAGAATGGAATGAAAATACATAAAATACGAGCAATTGAGCGTGAAATACTATTACCTATAGACGGCAGCGTATTTTTGTACTCATTGAAGATTTTTATTACATTAACCTTTTGTTGCATAAATAAATATGTTAATCCTATCGTGATTAATATTGATGTAAATAATGTGATTGGTCCAATATTGTAAAAAATATTAATCAACACAATGTTTAACATTACAGGTAAAAGAATTGTAATACCTAATAAAATGGTTCGTTTAAATAACAAAAGAATACTACCAATTATTTGAAAAAACGCCAATATTACAGCAAAAGCATAAGAAAATCCATAATATTTCCAAGTTAATTCAGAACCTGTTAAAGCGCTTACTAAAGAGTCATCAATATGA
The DNA here is from genome assembly GCA_043738745.1 of Bacteroidota bacterium. GTDB lineage: Bacteria > Bacteroidota > Bacteroidia > Flavobacteriales > Flavobacteriaceae > Flavobacterium. The sequence goes on along the minus strand of JAYUFL010000137.1, from coordinate 2,056 downwards.
TATGAATAATTAAAATTAACTTCAAATATTTTTAGAAATCCAAAATCCACTAGTAGAAATGCAATCCAATAACGTAACAATGTTGAAAGCCAAGAAATATATTTTGTTGAATTAAAAGTTTCTTTTTTTTCTTTTTGATGCCAATAAATTGAAAATCCAGTTGAGAATAGTATCGCTAATCCTAAAGTTAAAAATCCTGCAGGAAGAATAAACTTTGAAAGTTTATATGGTAAAAGTGGTAAGACTATAAAAAGAGCAGTATTTATAGTACCTACTATTGCTAAGAAACTTAAACCAAATTTTGAAATCCATTTTGTCTTATTTCGTGTTTCAATTGAATTCATAGTTATATTTTAATTAATGTTTTTCGGTTTCTGCTCGAGCAAAATGACAACTAAGGTCTCGTGGCTTGGCGGCAGTTGGGGAAAAGTAAGCCAAAACTTTCCGTTCAAAAACCAAGTTTACAAACACAAAACAGAGCTTAAATTTAACACCTAAAACCCCAATTGCGCCAAACCGCTGTTGGCAGATGTTTTTTATTTATAATTTAATTGCTAGTTCCAATTTTCCTCCTAATCCTAATTCCACAATTTTTTGCAAAGTTGAAAATCGAACTTCTTTTATGTTATTTTCGATTCTTGAAATGTAAGATTTAGTCGTTCCACTTTTTGTTGCAAGTTGTTCTTGAGTTAAACCTTTTTCAATTCTTGCTTCGTGAATCATTACCCCAAGTTTGAATTGTTCGTAACCTTTTTCTAAAACATCACGCTTTTCGGTTCCAACTTTTCCGTAAAATTCATTTTTGAATTCTGCCAAACTTTGAGAGTTATTTGTTTTCATCTTCATATTCTTTTTTAATTTTCAATGCTTTTTCTATTTCTTTTTTTGGTGTTTTTTGAGTTTTCTTTTGAAAACCATTTGCTAAAACTATAAGTTTTCCTTTGTCAAAAAAACTAAAAATTCTAAATATATCACTTCCTTGTTTTATTCTTACTTCATATAAACTTTCAGTTTCTTCGATATGTTTTAGATAAGTTTCAGGAACTCTTTCTATTTGTTCTATTAGTTCTAAAGTCCAAGTAATTTTATCTTGAACTTTTTCACGTTGTTCAGCAAAGAATTCTTTAAAGTATTCTCTATAAAATATTACGGTTCTTATTTTTATACTTTTTTCCACGAAGCAAAAATAACAAAGTTGCACTTTATTACAACATTTTTTTTGTTTTATTTTTTAAATTATTTTCAGATTTCTCTTTTTCTACAGATTTTTGGCGGCATAACTGCTAACGTCTCGTGGCTTGGCGTCAGTTGGGGATTTGGTAAGCCAAATGTATAAATTAAAGACCAACTTCCAAGTACAAAACCAACTTTAATGTTTGCCTAAAACCCCAATTGCGCCAAACCGCTGTTAACTGCTGTACTTTTGGGTTTATATTCGTTTAAACCAATTTTCTATTTTTATTCCTTCAATGTTCACAAAATCTTTTACGTTATCTGTTACCAATGTAAGTTTATTCTCAATTGCAGTAACACCAATTAGTAAGTCAAATTCATCGTGCATTGGTTTTCCGATTTTTCTCAATCTTACTTTCTCTTTTGCATAACTTTTTACACAACTAGAAATTGGAATTATTGAAATTCCGTTTACAAATAAATCTACTGCTTTATGAGATTTCTCAACATCTTGACTATTTTCCGCTCCAAAACGAAGTTCAAAAACAGTTATTTCAGAAATGAAGCAATTCTGTTTTACTTTTTCTTTTATGTTACGGATTGGTATATATGTAAGTCGGACTGGCATAAATATAAATAGGATAGGCGTAAATACAAATCGGATTAATATATATGTAAGTCGGATTGCAATAAATATAAATGCGACAAGCATAAATATAAATGCGGAACGCATATATATAACTGCGAAGCAGATATATATAATTGCGATAGCAATATATATAAGTCGGCTTGGTGTATTTATGTTTCGGCTTGTCATATTTATATTTTTGGTTTTGTTATTTCTTTTTCTTGGTAAATTCTATTCCTTTTACTTGGGCGAATT